>JALZAH010000088.1 GCA_030948425.1 Actinomycetota bacterium | reverse complement strand
CGATGTTGAAGAACAGGATCAGGATCGGCGTCAACAGGGCCCCGCCACCCATGCCGGTCATGCCCACCATGAAGCCCCCGAGGAGGCCGGCGGCGGCGATGCCGAGGTTCAGGTCACCGAGACTCATTGGGGTGGGGCAGCGGCAGCCGCGGCGATGACCTCGTCGGCCAGCTCCGGGCGGCAGATGAGGAGGTCGGGGAGCCAGGGGTCGGGTTGGTTGTAGCGAAGGGGCGAGCCGTCGACCCGTGATGCGTGGAGCCCGGCCGCGGTCGCCACGGCCACGGGTGCGGCCGAGTCCCATTCGTACTGGCCGCCGGCGTGCAGGTAGATGTCGGCGTCGCCCCGCACCACGGCCATGGCCTTGGCTCCCGCCGAGCCCAGGGGCACGGTCTCGGCTCCGAGGCAGGTGGCCACGTGGACGGCGAGAGCGGGGGGCCGGGTGCGGCTCACGACCATCCGCGGCGGGCCGTCGTGGGGCGGGGCCAGGGCCGGCGGCGACCCGGTGCCCATGGTGACGCCCAGGGCGGGAAGCGCCACCGCTCCGGCTACGAGGTCACCCCCGACGACGAGGGCCACGTGCACGGCCCAGTCCACCCGGCCGCGCTCGGCGAACTCCCTGGTGCCGTCGAGGGGGTCGACGATCCACACCCGATCGGCGACCAGCCTGGCCTGGTCGTCGGCTGCCTCTTCGGAGAGGATGGCGTCGGTCGGGCACGCCGCCGACAGCGCAGCCACGATGGCGGTGTGGGCGGCGCGGTCGCCCTGGTCTCCGAGCGTGGCGCTCGACCGGGTTGCCGCTGACCGCACCCCGAGGAGGACGCGTCCACCGTGTTCGGCCGCGGCCACGGCCACGGCGGCATCCGGACGAGGCTGGCGCCGAGACGGCGTGGGGGGAAGGTCTTCGGGTTCGGTCATCGTGTGCGGCGGACAGCTGTCCAGGGAGAACCAGGGATGACCGGGATGTCAGGCCGCTCGGCTCCGAATGTCCGCCTGGGAGAAGAGAAGAAGCCATTGTAACTCCAGGTGCGGTCTCGGAGAATTGAGGGCCGTCGACGGTTGAGCGCGGACCAGCGTCAGGATGTCCTGCGCCGGAGGGACCTTGAGGACCCGAGCGGTCGGACCGCGTTGCGCAGTGCCGCCGCCGTGACCTCGGGGCTGGTGTCGTTGATGAAGGCCCCACCGCCCAGTTCCGACCCGGCGAGGAATTTCAGCTTGGTCGCCGTGCGATGGGGAGGCATGAGCTCGAGGTGGAGATGGCTCACCGACTCCCACCGGGCGTGGTCGGTTGGTGCCTGGTGGATGGCCATCACGTACGGCAGGCGGAAGTCGAACAGGCTGTCGTAGGCCCCGAGGACGACCTTGAGCAGTTCCGCCAGGGCCAGGCGTTCGGGAGCGCAGAGATCGACGACGCTCGGGGTATGGCGGCGGGCCACGACGTGGACCTCGTAGGGATAGCGCGCCGCGAAGGGCACGAAGGCCACGAAGCTGGGGTTCTGGGCGACGACGCGCACACCTTCGGCCTGCTCCCGGGTGACCACGTCGCAGAACACGCATGTCCCGCGTTCGGCCAGGTACGCCGATGCCGTCGCCAGCTCCAGGTGTGGACGGGGCGGCACCTCGGGATAGGCGTAGATCTGGCCGTGCGGATGGTGCAGGGTCACACCCATGGCCTCACCCCGGTTCTCGAAGATGAGGACGTACGCGATCTCGTCGCGGTCGCCGAGGACGGCCGTGCGCTCGGCCCAGACATCGACGATGCGGGCGATCTTGGCCGGCTCCATGTCGGACAGTTCGAGGTGGTGGTCGTCGGAGTACACGATCACCTCGTTGGCACCCAGCGAGGGCGCGACCTCGTACAGCGGCGTGGTGGTCACGTCGGGATCGGGTGGTGTCGCCGACAGGGACGGGAAGCGGTTCTCGAACACGGCCACGTCGAACGCTGGCAGCGGGATCTCGGTGGGGGGTCGACCGGGTCGGGAGGGGCACAGTGGGCAGTGGTCCTCGGGGGGGAGGAAGGTTCGGTCCTGGCGATGGCCGGCGAACATGCGCCATTCACCGGTGGTGGGATCCCGGCGTCGCTCCGTCATCCCATCATTCTCGTGCGCGGCGTGCACCAGGCCGGTGTGATCGCGATGGCCGGTGGGATCAACGCTTCCGCTGGAGTTGTCACCCGGCCGAGGCGCGAAGGCCGACGACCACGATCCCGACGACCACCGAGGCCTCGCACCGCGGTGCGGCCTGAACGACTTCGTCCCACGTGCCGTCAGCCCCGAGGTCGCGGCGGCGGCCACGACGGGGAGGCGCGCTGAGTCCGGGGTGCCCGGTGGGGTGGGTCCCGAATCGCTCCCAGCACTCCTCTGACCAGCCATACGCGGCGTCGACTAGGTAGGTGGACGGGAACACATTGCGGCGTACGCTTCAGTGAGAAGTATCCGTTTGCCCTGCGCCGACAGCAGCACGATCTGGGCCCGGCGCCACCCCGAAATTCCTGCTCAAAGGCCGAAGGTTCTCTGCCGCGGCACTAGAGTTGGTGCGTGTGCGGCATCTCTGGCTATCTTCTCACTCGTAATCCCCACAGTTCCTCCGCCGTCATTCATCGCATGACCAGGGCCTTGGCACACCGAGGGCCTGACGATGAAGGGCTGACCTTGATCGCTGAAGACGACGTCCTCGATCTGCGGACTGATGCGACCTCGAAGGGCGCCAGAGAGTGCTGGTCTCCTAGCGACGCCACTACTTTTTCGCACCGGGCTGCGTTCGGACACCGACGCTTCTCGATCGTCGACCCGTCTCGGCGTGGTCACCAACCCTTCTGGTCGTCAGACCAACGGGTCTGCGTGGCATTCAACGGTGAGATCTACAACCACGTTGAGCTTCGTCAAGAGCTGGCGACGCTGGGCTGGAGTTTCCGGAGCAGCTGTGACACAGAGGTACTTGTCTCTGCCTACCAAGAGTGGGGAACCGACTGCTTCACTCGCTTCAATGGCTTTTGGGCGGTGAGCCTCTACGATGCTCGCCGTCGCTCGATTCTCCTCGCACGCGACCGGATCGGCAAGGCAGCCCTGTACATGACCCGAACCAAGGATGGGATATTCTGGTCCTCGGAGATTAACAGCCTCCGCTCGGGGATAGGGGCATCAGAGTTTTCAGTTAATGACTCGGTTGTCTGCAATTATGTGCTCCATGGACGCCGCGATGTCTTTGGCGAAACCTTTTACAAGGAGATCGAGACATTCCCGAGCGCGTCCTATGCCTGGCTCTCTCCCGATGGACGCATCAAAGAGACGCGCTATTGGCAGCTTCCCGAGCGGCGCCTGAGCGAACGAGACATCACGCCGTCCGAAGCAGGTGCCCAACTCCGGCGCCTCCTGGCAGATGCGATCGCTCTGCGAATGCGGGCCGACGCGCCGGTAGCGCTGGAGTTGAGTGGCGGGCTCGATTCGTCGGCCATCAGTGCGCTGGCTGTATCCCCACGCAAGACGACCGCTACGTACACCGCGACCTTCGGAGCTTTTCCCGAGATTGATGAAGGGCCCTACGCGGATGCTGTTCTGCGCCGGTTCGGTGAAAACCTGCGTCCGACGATGGTCGACACTCCCGGGCACAACTTCGTTTCGCAGGCCGACAGTTTCCTCCACCTCATGGGTGAACCCTTCCACTCACCCAACCTGTTTTCATATCAAGAATTGTGGAGAGCCATGGCCGCGAGTGGTGTCCGGGTGAGCATCGCCGGTGGCGGAGCGGATGAGCTCTTTGCTGGCTACCGGTACGAATACCATGGTCCGTATCTCAGGATGCTCCT
>JALZAH010000071.1 GCA_030948425.1 Actinomycetota bacterium | reverse complement strand
GACCCGACCAAGGGATCGACCACGACAGCGTGGCCACCTTCGACAACCTCGCTGCCGTCCCGAGATCGGTGCTCACCGTGCGGCTCGGCGATCTCGGGAACAGCGGACGGCGAAAGATCTGCTCCGCCCTCGACGCCCTTGCCAACTGTTGACCGCGACCCGGCGATTGAGCCGGGGATCTGCCGGGGCCCGCTCGCCTGGTCAGAACGGCCATGCGGCGTTGCGCCGTCCTCGAGCACCTTCATGGCCGCGAAGTTGGCGTCGGTGAAGCCACCGAGGGTGTAACGGCCACGCTCGCCCGCCGGCAGCGCCGAGGGGAGGTAGCCGGCCAGGTTGAAGGTGTAGACGAGCGGCAGGTGGTCGAGCCGGACCTGTCCCGAGTCGTGCTGCTGGTCGTCGGTGAAGAGAACGGCTCGGCGGTGGCGCTTCGGGTCGAACCACCGCGCGATGGCGGTACAAGGTGCGCGCTCGGTCGGCTCCGCTGGCCACGCCACCTTCGGCCACCCACGCCGGCGAACACCGGGGCGCCTTCCAGTCCCCGCACCGGGGCGCTGGTCTGGCCGTAGATGACGACGTCGACGTCCGAGGCGCGTTGGCCGTAGCCATGGCCATGACCGCGGCCACCTCGACCCGGGCCAGCTTGGACCGCTTCGACACCGGCCCCTGCATCGAGCCCGACGTGTCGATCACCACCAGGTGGCGTCGAGAGCGGGGATGTTGGCCGTCGTGTGGTCGAGCGGTGGCGCCGATGCCTACGTGGGCGTCGGGCGTGTCGCGCAAGGCGGCGGCGAGCGTCGTGCCCCACCCGGCGACGTCGTCGAGGACCGCGGCGACGGCGTGCTGCACGAACCCCGAGACGCTCGGTGCGCCGGCGCCTCGACCAGCATTCGGATCTGGTCGAGCTCGAGCTCATCCAATCTCACCGTCACCTTCCGAGTCGCCATGCCAACCACGATCGGATGCGTCCCTATCTGCCCACTCTGGCTGCGCCGTCAATGATGTCAAGAAGGTCGTCGAGCCCGCAGCGAAGGCTCGTGGACGGCTCAGCGTCCGGGGCGCGGCGCCTGCTGAAGCTTCTGGTTCAGCACCTCGAAGGCCCGATCGAGCCGCTTCTGGCGTCGACGGTCGTGCTCGTGGTTGGCCTCGGCTGCGATGTAGCCAGTCAGCTCGTCCAGATCGTCCCCGTCGGTGACCAGGACGATCCCCTCTGTCGAGGCGCGCGCCTGGAACACGATCCGTTCGGTGGTCGTGTCGAGGAGCAGGAGGGTGCGGAGGGTGGCGGCCACTTCAGAGGGGATGGCGATGGCGAGGGTGTCGCCGGAGCTGGGATCCTCCCGGCGACGCCTCAGGTCGAACGGCGACCGCTCCCACCCGCTGATCACGCCCTCGTCCCCGCAGGCGGTGCACCGCCACTCGATCGATGCTGGTATGTCGGAGCGGAACAAGGCGATGTGTCCCGGGCAGGACTTGTGGCCGGGTCGCCGATCGCAGGTGAGCGCGCTCACCCAGCCGAGGCCGGCGTCTCCCGCGGTGGCGGCGCGCACGATGAGGCTGAGCCGGTCGCCCATCCTCCGGGCCGGTCCCGGGACGTCATCGGGCATGTCGAGGAAGTGGCGCAGGTCGGACACGAACACGCGCACCGAAGGTATCGCTCAGCAGGCCGCGCTCCCCGTTGAAGGCGGGTGCCGCCATCTGGTTGAAGCTTGCCGCCCCGGTGGCGGGCCGTCGCGGTCACCGCAGGTGGTGACGCAGCGCGGAGGCCAGCTCGCTGATCTCGTGGTTGCCGGTGGTGACATCCATCACGAACCGGAAGACGTCGTCGTTCGGGATCGTCGTCACCCTCACGCCGTTGATCTCCAGGAACACCGCACAGGCGAGCCATCCCAGCCGCTCGTTCCCCTCTACGAGGGCGTGGTTCTTCACGATCGGGTGCAGGAGGGCGGCGGCCTTGGTCCACAGGTCGGGGTAGGCGTCCTCGCCGAGCAGCGTGGTCTGCGGGCGGGCGACGGCCGATCCCAGCAGCCCGATGTCCCGGATCGTGAGCCTGGGTCCGAGCAGCCTGCTGGCGAGGTTGATGAGGTCGTCGAGGTCGAGGTACTCGACGGCGTCGGTCACACCCCGAGGCGGCGGAGGGCGTCAGCGTGGGCGACCATCACCCGCTCCGCCGCCGCCGACACCCGGTCGGCGTGCTGCCCACGGCTGACGTAGTCGCGCACCGCCCGACGGGCGGCCTCCTGCATGGAGATGCCCTCGAGCTCGGCCCGCTCCCGCAGAGCCGTCTGCTCGGCGTCCGTGAGTCGCAGCGTCATTGCCATGTCTGGATGGTATCAGGATGATACCAGAGGGCGACGCATGAGGAACGGAGCTGGCGGCCATCAGGTTTAGGGGTCCGCCAGCGACGTTCAACGTCGAGCACCGGACGTGTGTCGATCAGAAGGTCGATCGCTCATCGTCGTCGACCAGTCCTCCGAATCGACGGTAAACCGGCTTACCGCAGACAATTAGGATCGCCCGTCCAGGAGCCCGGAAGGCGGGCCTGTCGATGGTCGGGCGTCACCGCCAAGAGCGCCACCCATGATCCCCTCCAGGAGCTGCTCCCTCTACCGGTGACGGCCGGTCCGAAGTTCCGGCCCAAGGACCTCCGGCAAGTCCGCCGCCGACGCCAGCACGGGTGCTGGGACCACCTGATCGTCGCTCCGCTCTGGGTTGCCTACGAGGCGAACCTCGGTACCCTCCTCCGGACCTGCGATGCGGTTGGCGCCTGTATGGCGGTCCCTGACACCGATCACTACCGCACCGCGCTGTCCCATGGCGACACGCTCCCGCGGCGGCCCCACGTCCACTGGCTCGATCAATCGAAGCTCGGTTGGGTCCAGCAGGAACGCGCCAGGGGCAGCACCGTGGTCGCCGTCGAGCTGGCCGAGGACGCGGTCCCGCTCACCCTCCTCCGTCCGGCGCGCCAGACGACGGTGATCCTCCTCGGCCACGAGCGTCACGGGGTCCCGGAGGAGGCATGGCCGCTCGTCGATGACGTCGTCGAGATCCCCATGGTGGGCAGGGGCGCCAGCCTGAACGTGGCCGTCGCCGGCTCACTTGTGCTCTATCGGCTCGCTGGTCTGGCGTGACGAGCGCCTGGCTGCATCCCTCTAGTTCCGTTCTCGATGCGGGCGCCCGGACAGGGTGGTTCAACCTCAGCGCGACCAGCGGTTCCCGCTGCTGTCGGGGAGGGGGATGACGTCAATGCCCTCGTCTCGGCAGAGGTCGAGCAGGTGAGGGTCCGACGTGGCGA
>JALZAH010000054.1 GCA_030948425.1 Actinomycetota bacterium | reverse complement strand
GCGGGCCGCCGACGCCACCGCCAACGCCGCGTCCATGGCCACGTCGAGCGCTGACGTGGCGGCCGCTCCTGCAGCTCCCGCGATCCCAACCGCCGCCACCCCCACCGTCGCGGAGGCGGCGGCGGAGGTCTCTGCTGCGATGGATGCTGCGGCCCCGCCGGCGGCCGCACCGTCCCCTCCGGCGCGCTCGACGCCGGCGGAGGGCCCCGACGCCGACCGTGGGCCCGCCGGTCGGGTGCCGAATGGTCCGATTCCGAACGGCCGGAGTCGCAACGGTCAGGGCCAGAACGGTCGAGCCACCGGGGAACGGGGCCAGAGCCCGGGCGGCCCGGGCAGCCAAGGGGTGACCAACGAAGGCTCTCAGAGCCCGCCCAACCAGTCTCAGAGCCCCCCCAACAAGGCCCAGGGAGGCAACCAGGCCCAGGGGGGCGGCTCCAAGCCCGGTGAGAACGTCCAGGACCGGCCCGGTGGTCGTCCGGACGGTGAACCGGGGAACCGCCGCAACCGGCGCCGCCGCGGTCGGGACCGGGCCGATCGGGGCAGCGAACGAGAGCTGCAGGGAGCGCCGAGCGAACCGCAGTTCACCGGGGAGCCCACGGAGGTCAAGGGCCTGTTCGATCTGCGTGACGAGGGCTACGGCTTCCTGCGCACCAACGGATATCTCCCCGGGCCCGACGATGTCTACGTGTCGATCAGCCAGGTCCGCCGCTTCGCCCTGCGCCGCGGCGATGTGCTGGAGGGTACGGCTCGCGCCGCCGGGAGCAACGAGAAGTATCCGGCGTTGGCCCGGATCGACAAGGTGAGTGACCTGAGCCCAGAGGAGGCCCAGAGCCGGGTGCGCTTCGAGTCCCTGACCCCTCTGTTCCCCGATGCCAAGCTGCACCTCGAGGTGCCTGGCGATCGGGCCAACCTGACCGCTCGCATCGTGGATCTGATCGCACCGATCGGCAAGGGCCAACGAGGCCTGATCGTCTCACCGCCCAAGGCCGGCAAGACGACGGTGCTCAAGCAGATCGCCCACTCCATCGAGGCAAACAACCCCGATGTCCACCTCATGGTGCTGCTCGTCGACGAGCGGCCCGAGGAGGTCACCGATATGCGCCGCTCGGTCAAGGGTGAGGTGGTGGCCTCCACGTTCGATCGGCCCGCCGAGGAGCACACCCAGGTGGCCGAGCTGGTCATCGAGCGGGCCAAGCGCCTGGTCGAGGTGGGCCGTGACGTCGTCATCGTCCTGGATGGGATCACCCGCCTGGCCCGGGCCTACAACCTGGCTCAACCGGCCACCGGGCGGGTCATGTCCGGGGGTATCGACACGGGGGCGCTTTACCCGCCCAAGAAGTTCTTCGGGGCGGCGCGGAATATCGAGGAGGGAGGGTCGTTGACGATCTTGGCCACCGCGTTGGTGGAGACAGGGAGTCGGATGGACGAGGTCATCTTCGAGGAGTTCAAGGGTACCGGTAACATGGAGTTGAAGCTGGACCGTCGGTTGGCGGAGCGTCGGGTCTATCCGGCGATCGATGTCAATGGGTCCTCCACCCGCCATGAGGAACTGCTCTTCGACCGCAGGCAACTCGAGCAGGTGTGGAAGTTGCGCCGTGTGCTCGGGGCTCTCGCCGCCGAGGGTTCCAACGCCGCCAGCCTGGAGTTGCTGATGGAGAAGATCCGACAGACCAAGAGCAACGACGAGTTCCTGGCAGAGATCGCCAAGAACCCGGCCCCCGCCGTCTGATTCTGGAGGCCAAGAGGCCTCCAGGCAGGCGGCTCGAAAGGAGCATCATGAAGTCTGGTACTCATCCCACCTACACCACGGCCAGCGTGACCTGCTCGTGTGGGAACACCTTCACCACCCGCTCGACCAAGGACAACCTGCACACCGAGCTGTGCAGCGCCTGCCACCCCTTCTACACCGGCAAGCAGAAGCTGGTCGACACCGGAGGCCGAGTGGAGCGCTTCGAGCGCCGCTACGGTCGTCGAGGCCCGAAGTCCGGGAGCTGAGCGCCCCACGATGACCTCGTTGGATCCCCCGCAGCGCCAGGCGTTGCTCGGGGTCGAGGCCACCGCGCTGGTCCGCCGGCGCTGGCCGGTGGCGGCGACCGGGGACGTCGAGGCGTTCGCCGGCGGCGTGACCCTCCTCGAAGTCGGTACCGGGCGGGGCTGGCTCCTCTATGACGGCGACTCGGCCATGAGCCTGGGAGCCGCCCTGGTGTGGGCGCAGCGCCACGGCGTGGGGGAGTTGCACATCATGGTGGACCTCCGGGGGGGCAATGACGCCGCCGTTCGGGTGATGGCCCGTCGAGCGGGGACGTTTCGTGTCCCGCCGACCGTCTGGTCGGTGGCCGGCCGGGACCTGGAGCGGGTGCTTCCGGCCCAGTCGGTCGACCCGGCCGGACTGGCCCTTCTGCCGGCCGACGCTGCCCGCTGGGCGGCGCTGCTTGTCGATCACGGTGTCCAACCGGTGATCGAGCACGGGACCCTGTGCGGTGATGTGCTTGGACTGGAGGTGGCCCGCGTGGTCGGCGAGCGAGCGTGGGGTTGGCACCTGGAGGTGGGGGTCGGCGGCCACGACCGCGAGGCCCGTCGGGAGATGATGCTCGACGAGGATCCGGCCGACGCTTTGGATCAGGTCGTGGCCTTGGTCCGGACGTGGCGATCACCCGACGCCCGCCGCCACCCGGCCAACATCCTGGCCCCCGAGCGGTGGTTGCGATCTGTGGTCGCCTCCCGGCCTTACCTGGGCGGGGCCACCGACCTGGTGCCGCTCGCTCCACCGCTCAAGCGCACCGATCTTCGCCGCCGCTCCCCGGCGCCGTCGGCGGGAACCGACCTCGATGGCCGAGATGTGGTGGTGGTGTGTTCGACCGGTGTCGACATCGACCTGGTGCCCTCCGCCGCCGACAGCCGGCTTCTCGACGGTCGTGGCGCACGCTTGGTGGTGGTCGTGCCTGACGGTGACGACCACCCGGCGACCCGGCGCCTGGCCGCCGCCCTGCGCCAGCCCGCCGACGTGGTCACCGTGGGCCGGGACTGGCCGGCTCTGGTGGGGGCCCCGGCCTCGTGAGCCTGGCGATCGGGCCCGCTCAGGTGGCCCCGGCGGCGTTGGGTCGCAGTGAGTCGCGGCGGAAGAGGTAGCCCGCCACGGTGCCGAGCACGATGGTCCAGGCGACGAGGATGGCAATGCCTTCGGCACTGAGGAAGCTGCCCTGGAGGATCCTGCGGCCGGCGTCGGCGGCCCAGTAGGTGGGCAGCACCTTCATGATGTCCTGCAAGGCGCCGGGAAAGGTGTTGGCAGGCACCCACAGGCCTCCCATGAGGGCCAGGAGCGCAGAGCCGATCCCGAACACGGCCTGAAGGGCCTGGGGCCGGGCCACGTAGCCGATGGCCACGCCCAGGGCGGCGATCGGGAGCAGGGTGACGAGGACCGTGACACCGGTCGCCATCCACTGGATGGCGTCCAAGTGAACGTTCTTGACGGTGGCTCCGACAACGAAGACGGCCAGCACGCCCGGCAGGGCGGTGAGGTAGGCGACGAGCACCTTGGTGGCGACGTAGTCCCGGTTGCGTAGCCCGGCGACCCGCAGTTGGCGGGGCCAGCCGATGGAGCGCTCGCCGGCGATGACGCCGCCCCCGGTGAACAGGGCGTTCATGGCCCCGTAGGTGGCCATGCTGACCATCAGGTAGGGGGCCACCGCCAGACCATTGAGCTTGCCGGTCTGGCCCCCAGCAGAGAAGGCCAGGAAGAAGAAGACGGGGAGGATGGCGGCGAACAGCAGGGTGCGCCGGTTGCGCACGGCCCGACGAAGCTCGAGGCGGACGAGGGCGGGGTTCATGACAGGACCTCCGGGGTGGGAGCGGTGGGTTGACTGACGGTGGCGGTGATGAGACTCGCCTCGGCAGGGTCGTCGGTGAGGGCGAGGAAGGCGTCTTCGAGGCCGGCGGAGACGATCTCGATGTCGTGGGCGTCAGCGTGGGCGTGGAGCAGGGCCCGAAGAGCCCGGTCGGAGTCGATGCAGCGCAGGGCCACGGCGTCGGTCCGCATCTGGACCTCGGCGACGCCCGGCAGGTCCCGCAGCGCCGCCTCGGTGGCGCCGGGGACCACGGCGCGGATGGTCCGTCCGCCGACCGCCGCTTTGATCTCCGCCGTGGAGCCGTCGGCCACGATCCGCCCTCGGGCCATGAGCACCACCCGGTCGGCGTAGGCGTCGGCCTCCTCGAGGTAGTGGGTGGCGAACAGCACCGTGCGTCCTCGGTCGGTCCACTCCCGCATCGCCGCCCAGAACCCCCGGCGAGTGGCGACGTCCATGGCCACCGTGGGTTCGTCGAGGATGAGCAGGTCGGGGTTGCCGGCAATGGCCAGGGCAAAGCGAACCCGCTGGGTCTGGCCACCCGAGAGCCTGTCGGCGCGGGAGGCGGCAATGTCACCGACTCGAGCGGTGGCGAGGACCTCCTCCAGGGGAAGGGGGTGGGGGGAGACGCGGCGCATGACCTCGACCAACTCTTTCACGGTGACCGCCCCGAGGAGGCCACCGGTCTGGAGCAGCGCCCCGACCTCGCCGGCGCTGCAGGCGTCGGCCGGCTTGCGCCCCCAGACGCTCACGGAGCCATGGTCGGGCGGGGCCAGGCCAAGGATCATGTCGACCGCGGTTGACTTGCCGGCGCCGTTGGGGCCGAGCAGGGCGACGACCTCGCCGGCGCGCACGGTGAGGTCGATGCCATCGACGGCGACGGTTGGCCCGAACCGTTTCCGCAGACCGTTGATGACCAGAGCGGGGTTGTTCGTTGGCTGGCTCACCTCTCCACCATGATCCCACCCGGACCCAAGCACCAGGGTGGGCCGTCACCAATCTCCGATGACAAATGTCATGAGCGTGACCCGACACGGCAGGTACTCCCCGGAGCCCCCCGGTACGCTGCGGGTCAGTGCTCGAACGTCTCGCCAAACTCGACGACGAGTACGAGCACGTCCTCACCGAGTTGTCGGACCCGGACGTGGTCACCGACCAGCGCCGGCTGCGCGACATGTCCCGTCGCCACAAGCAGCTCGAGCCCGTAGTCCTCGCCTACCGGGAGTTGCAGGCCGCCACCGACGACGGCGATGCCGCCCGGG
>JALZAH010000046.1 GCA_030948425.1 Actinomycetota bacterium | reverse complement strand
CTCGACCGCCCGGGAGCGGGTGGGGGCGACGAGCGATCGACCGCCCGCCACTCCGCCTCTGACCAGGGCAAGCCCCTCACCATCGTCTCCCCCCGGATCTCCACCAAGCAACGCCTGGTGGCCATCTGGCGCTATCGCGAGCTGCTGGTGGGCATGACCCGCAAGGAGCTGCGGGTCCAGTACAAAGACAGCGTCTTGGGCTTTGCCTGGTCGTTGCTCAACCCGGCCGTCACCCTGGTCGTGTACTACGTCGTGTTCCAGCTCATCTTGAAGAACGGCATCCCCCGCTTCGCCATCTACCTGATGTGCGGGGTCCTGGTGTGGAACTTCTTCTCGACAGCGCTGCCCGCGGCCTGCGGGTCGGTGGTGGGCAACGCGGCCATCATCAAGAAGGTGTCGTTCCCCCGGGAGATACCGGCGCTGGCCACCATGGGATCGGCTCTGGTGCAGATGGGGCTGCAGAGCATCGTGCTGATCGCCTTCCTGGTCGTCTACCGCCGGGGACCGGCCATGGAGTACCTGCCACTCATCCTCCCGGCCATGCTCGCCCTGCTGTTGCTGGCTGGGGCCTTCGGTGTGCTCTTCGCCGCCGTCAACGTCAAGTACCGGGACATGACCCACCTGTTGGGGGTGGCGCTCAACGTGTGGTTCTGGGCGACACCCATCGTCTACCAGTACCGACTGGTGCGCGACAAGGTCGTCGTGCATCACCAAGCCCTGATGTGGCTGTTCTACCTGTACCGGCTGAACCCGATCACGCCCATCGTGCTCACCTTTCAGCGGGCCATCTATTCGGTCACCTCGCCCATAGGCACGGCGGGCACCGTGGTCCAGATCCTGCCCGACCACGCTGGACCGTGGTGGTACCTGTGGCAGCTTCTGCTGGTCATCGCCTTCGCCCTGGTGCTCTTCGCCATCGCCTTCCGGGTCTTCTCCAACGCCGAAGGCAACTTCGCCGAAGAGCTCTGACCGCTAGCCTGATCCGATGCCCGACTCCCAGGCGGCCGGAGCGGCGCCGATCGATCTCCGACAGGTTCTGGCCGACATCGATCGGGAGGTGGAGGCCAAGCGGGCCAGCGGGGACCTGCCTGCCGACATCGAACGCCAACTCGACGCCACCTTCGCCCGCTTCGCCCCGGTCGACGCCGTCACCGGCGACTTCAACACCCTGATGACCAAGCTCGAGGAATCGACGATCATCGACACCCGTGCCCCCACCCGGTCTGCGGTTCGGGGGGTAGCGCAGGTCAAGACGGTGGTAGCCAAAGCCATCGACTGGGATCTTCGCCACCTGGCGTCGCAGGTGAGCGGGCTGGCCCATGCCACCACCCGGGCCATCCGCCTGCTGGGCGACCGAGTCGACGAGCTGGAGCGTGACGCCCCGGCCGGCGCCGAGGACTCGGTCATCGATCTCGGCTTGGACGCCCGGGCCCCGTTCCCCCCCGGCGACTGGACGACGGTGCTCGGCGACGCTCTGGCCGGTGTCACCGGCCGGGTCTGTCATGCCGAGTGCGGCGACGGCGCCATCGTCGCCGCTCTGCGGGCCCAAGGGTTCGACGTCTACGGGGTGGATCCCGATGAGCGTCTGGTCAGCGCCGCTTCCATCGACGTCGGGGATGTGCGCACCGACACCGTGCACCACCACCTTCGGATGTTGCCTCCCGGTTCCCTGCACGGCCTGGTGCTGTCCGGTTCTGTCGACCGGGTCGGCCTGGGTGCCATCCTGGCGCTCGTGGACCTGGCCCGGGCCGCCCTGGCCCCCGGGGGGTGTCTGGTCGTCCTCGGCCATGACCCCGACGCCTGGGCCAAGCCCGAGCGGGCGGTCCTCGCCGACCTGGCTGCCGGTCGCCCGTTGCACCCCCACACCTGGCAGCTGATCCTGGCCCGCCGCGGTCTGGATTCGGTACAGGTCCGCGCCGGCACGGACGGCTATGCCGTCTCCGCCCGGCGCTGAGGGCGAGCAGCGTTCATTGGTCGCCGTCCACCAGTTCGTTCCGACCTACGCAGGGCGCAGCGCCATCGGCTTCCACACCCACCAGGTCACCCACATCCTCCGGGACATGGGCGTCACCAGCCACACCTATGTGGGCAGTGCCCACGACGTCGATGACGACCACGTGCACGGCTACCGCCGCTACGAGCCGGTACCGGGGGAACCGACGTGGCTGCTCTACCAGCTCTCCACCGGCCACCCCATGGCCGACTTCCTGGCCCGCCGGCCCGAACCGCTGGTGGTGAACTACCACAACATCACCCCGGAGCGCTTCTTCCTGCCCTGGGAGCCCCTGGTCGTGCCCGAGCTACGAGCCGGTCGGGACCAGTTCCGCCGCCTGGCGGCCCGCACCGAACTGGCCGTCGCCGTGTCGAGCTACAACGAACGGGAGCTGGTCAACGCCGGCTACACCCGGACGGTGACGACACCATTTCTGGCCGATTTCGAAGCGCTCGGCTCCGAGGTCAACAAGCAGCTCTCCGATGAGCTCGACCGGACCAAGGCGGCTGGCGGCGCCGACCTGATCTTCGTGGGCCGCATCGCCCCCAACAAGGCCCAGCACCGGTTGATCAAGGTGCTGGCCGTGTACCGGCGCCTGTATGACCCCCGGGCCCGCCTGTGGCTCATCGGGGGAAGCTCTTCACATCGCTACGAGACCAGCCTGGTCGACTACGCCGCCGCCCTGGGCCTGGGCGACGCCGTCCACGTCACCGGGTCGGTCCATCAGGCCGACCTGGTGTCCTACTACGGCAACGCTGATGTTCTGGTGTCGGCATCGGACCATGAGGGTTTCGGTGTACCGCTCCTCGAAGCGATGTGGCACTCGGTCCCGGTGGTCGCGCTGGCCACGTCGGGGGTGACCGACACGGTCGGCGACGCTGGCGTGGTGCTGCGCTCGAAGACCGCCGACAGCGCCAAGATGGCAGCCGCCGTCCACCGGGCAGTCACCGACGCCGCCCTGCGGGACCATCTGGTCGAGCGGGGCCGAAACCGGGTGGCCCACTTCAGCCTGGAGCGGAGCCAGGAAGCGTTCCGGGCCGCCATTCGTCCTCTGCTCGGACTATGACGCCCTCCCGGGCCGCACCCGCCATCCACCAGTTCGTAGCCACGGCCGAACCGGGGGCGGTGGGCGCCCACATGCTCGAGGTCCAGCGGCTGATCCGGGAGGTTCTCCTCCGCCCCTCGGAGATCTTCGCCGAGCACCTTCGCGGGCCGTTCCTCGAACGGGGTCGCCACTTCAAGGACTATGGCTGCGCCGTGCCCGCCAATCCGGGCGACGTCGTCGTCTACCACCTGGCCATCGGCTCGGTGGTCGCCGACTGGC
>JALZAH010000034.1 GCA_030948425.1 Actinomycetota bacterium | reverse complement strand
GGCCGGAGCCGTCCGCTGTAGCCGGTGGGCCAGGGGGCCCCCGCCGGCGATGACTCAGGGCTTGGTGGTCGTGGTGGTGCTGACGCTCGGCTTGGTGGTCGACACGGCAGGGGGGCCGGAGGTCGTGGTCGGCGCCCCGCTCGACACGACGAGGGTCACGTTGGATCCCTTGGCCAGTGGTGTCGGAGCGGCCGGGTCGGTGCGGATGACCTTGCCCTCCGCCACCGAGTCCGAGGCCTGTGTCTGCACCGACGTGGTGAAGCCGCTCTGGCCCAGGATGTTCGCCGCCTCCGACTGGTCGCGGCCGACCACGTTCGGGACGGGAGCCTGCTGAGGCCCACTCGATACGATGACGGTGATCTTCGATCCCTTGGGTGCCTGGCCGCCGGGTTTGGGGTCCTGGTCGAACACGGTGTCGGGCGGCACACTCTCGTTGGTCTGGTTGACGACTTCGACCTGAAAGCCCTTTTGGGTGAGGACGTCCTGGGCGCTGTCGACCTTTTTGTTGCGGACGTCGGGCACGTCGACCGGTGCCGGCCCCAGGCTCACCTTGATGGTCACCGAGCCGTTCTTCTTCAGCTTGGCACCGGGCTCCGGGTCCTGCTTGAAGACGGTGCCCGCCGCGTTGGTGTCGTTGTTCTCGGTGATGGACTTAGCCTTCAGGCCGGCGTTGGCCAGCTCGCGGACGGCGTCGGCCTCGCTGAACCCCACCACCTGGGGAACGATGGCGCTCGATGAGCCGCCGACACCCAGCTGTTGGGCCAGCAGGACGAGAAAGGCAGCCAGGAGGCCGAGCAGCACGACGAGCACGACGAAGTACACCCCGGTGCGCCGGGGGCGATCGGGTTCGGCCACGGGCGTGACCACCCCGGTCGTGGCCGCCATCATCTGGGTGCCGTCGCCGCCGGACCGGGGTTGGACCTGGGTCGCCCCCATCACACCGGTCACGTCGGCTGCGGCGGCGGCCGGCGGCGCGGCGGCGTACACCGGCTGGCCTCGTCCGAACCGCACCAGGTCGGCCCTGAGCTCGTCGGCCGACGCGTAGCGGTCACCTCTGTTCTTGGCCATGGCCTTGGCGACCACGGCGGCGAAGTCGGGCGGGACGTGCGGATTGTGCTCCGTCACCGGGACCGGTGTCTCCCGCACGTGTTGGTAGGCGATGGCCACAGGGGACTCACCGGTGAACGGTGGCCGGCCCGCCACCATCTCGTAGAGCACGACGCCGAGGGAGTACACGTCACTGCGAGTGTCGATGGCCACGCCCTGGGCCTGTTCGGGCGAGAAGTAGGTGGCCGTTCCCATGACCGCTCCGGTCTGGGTGAGGCTCTCCTGAGGGTCGTTGGCCCGGGCGATCCCGAAGTCGGTCACCTTGACCATGCCGGAGATGAGCACGTTGCCGGGCTTGACGTCACGGTGGATGACGCCCCCGTTGTGGGCAAACTGGAGGGCGGCGGCGATGTCGGCCCCGATGGCCGCAGCCCGCTCGGGAGCCAGCCGGCCCTCGGCCCGGATGACCTCCCGCAGGGTGAGGCCGTCGATGTACTCCATGACGATGAAGTAGGTGCCGTTCTCCTCGCCCCAGTCGTAGATGGAGACGATGTTGGGATGATTGAGGTTGGCCGCGGCCCGGGCCTCCCGGCGGAATCGTTCGACGAACGACTGGTTGCCGGAGAACTCGGGGAACAGCACCTTCAGGGCTACGGGCCGGTCGAGCAACAGGTCTCGCGCCAGGTAGACCTCGGCCATGCCACCCCGTGCCAGGTGGCGGACGATCTCGTACCGCCCGGTGAACACCTGTTGCGCCATCGAGTAGCCGAGCCTACGGCCGCGAACGGCGGTTGTCGGCCATGCCCGGGTGAGGTCTGACGGTCACCGTCCAGAAGACAACTACCGGTGCCTTCTGGAAGCCGCCCTCGAGTGGATTGTCATCGTCGAAGGCACCGGTCGTTGTCTTTCTGACGGTCACGGGGTCCCCAGCGCCGCTTGGATGACGGTCTTGGCGACCGGCGCGGCAATCGTGCCGCCGGTGGCCTCGTTCACGTTGGGCTGGTCCTCGATGATCACGGCCACGGCGATCCTGGGGTTCTCGGCCGGGGCGAAGGCGACGAACCAGGTGTGGCTGGTGTCACGGCCCGTCTGGGCCGTGCCCGTCTTGCCCGCCACCGTCACACCGGGAATCTGGGCGAGGGTACCCGTACCGCCTTCGACCACGCCGATCATCATGTCGCGCACGGTGTGGGCCACGTCGGGGGGGACCGCCGTCGTCCAGGGCTTGGGCTGGTACTTGTCGATCACCCGACCCTCGCTGTCGCGAACCTCGGCCATCACGTGGGGCGTCATGACGATCCCGTCGTTGGCGATGCCTGCGGCCACCAGGGCCATCTGCAGGGGCGTGGCCGACACGTCCTGCTGGCCGATGGCCGACTTGGCCTGGGCCGGCTTGTCCCGCGCCAGTTCGGCCGTAGTGGGGAACGTCGACGCCCGGGCGAAGGGCAGGTCGATGGGCGGCACCTTGGTGAACCCGAACGACTGGGCGCCGGCCTCGAGCTTGTCGGCACCCAGATCGAGGCCCAACTGGGCGAACGAGGTGTTGCAGGACACCCGCAGGGCCTCGGGCAAGGTGCCGCCGCAGACCTCGCCGCCGAAGTTCTTGAGCGGCGGGCTTCCCTGGGGCAGGTCGAGCTGGGAGACGAACGGGTACAC
>JALZAH010000001.1 GCA_030948425.1 Actinomycetota bacterium | reverse complement strand
TCTCAGACCAGCTACCCGTCGTCGCCTTGGTAGGCCATTACCCCACCAACAAGCTGATAGGCCGCGAGACCCTCCCGAAGCGTACTGACTCAAAGAGTCAGGCATTTCCTCACCAGACCATGCGATCCGGTGGGGGTATCCGGTATTAGCAGCGGTTTCCCGCTGTTATCCCAGTCTTCGGGGCAGGTTCCTCACGTGTTACTCACCCGTTCGCCACTAGGTCTTCACCAGTATTGCTACCGGTTGGACCTCGTTCGACTTGCATGTATGAAGCACGCCGCCAGCGTTCGTCCTGAGCCAGGATCAAACTCTCCGTCGAGACTTAGGCGACTCCTTGCGGAGCCTCCGTAAATCTGGAGAGTCGGAACTCGATCAACCTTCGACCGAGGTCCAACTGGCACATGACAGTGTGTTGTTGTCCGTCAAGTGCAATTCTTCTGACGTGGTTGTCACCTTTTGGTGCCAATCACGCCCGCACGAGCTTTTGGCTTCCTCTGTTCCGTTTTCAAGGAGCACTTCCGCAGATGCACACACCCCCTTCGGGGCGGAGGTGCCTCTGCTACTTCGGCCGGTCCGCTCCAACCTCGTGGTTGCGGCGGTCCAGCTGGCCCGGTCGACCTTGACAGCCGTTCCGGGCGGCCACTCAACGTACCGTTTTGTGTTCAGGCTGTCAAGGGTGGTCCCCGGCGGCCTGGACACGGCTGTTCAGCGGCGGAGAGTCAATGTAGCACGAGATGGCGCCCTCTCGGCGCTCACAGACCGCTCTGCGGCGGTGCGGAAGCGCCGGCGGTGGGTTGGAGCAGCTCGACATCGGCGCCGGGCAACAGCGAGGTCAGACCAGCCAACAGGGCGTGGGGGTCCATCTTGGGGGCACTGACAACGAGTCCGCTGTCGGGGACCAGACCCAGGCGGTCCGAGTAGGCGTGACTGACGACGAGGTCGACGCCGGGCAGACCGAGTGATGCCAGAGCACCGAGCCATGCGGTGGTCGGGGCCAGGGACCCGCCGGCGGGCGTGATGGTCACCTCGTTGCCCAACAGCAGCGAGCGGGAGGCCGCCGCCTGGTAGGACGAGGCCAGCGCACCTCCGGCGACGTAGCGCCACAGCTCGTCCTCGCTGGCCGTGACCTTCGGGGTGAACTGTCGAAAGGTCCCGGGATCCACTCCGAGAGTGACCGCCGAAGTCCCCGACAAGGTCACCGTGCCCGTGTCGACCTCCTCCACGGCGGACAGGCCCGGGAGGCGGATGAGGGCCGCCACCTGGGTGGGGGTGATGGTGGTGGGTAAGGTGACAATGGCATCGACCGGGCGGATGGCGGAGAGGGCGGCTACCGAGGGCAGGGCGCCCTTGGGCTTGGGCAGCGGGGGAAGGTGGCGCAGGGTGCTCGGGGCGGTGGCCGTACCGGGACCCGCCAGGGGCACGGACCTCGGGGTCAGGCCACCCGGCTCGGCGTCGCGGGAGCCGGTCCTGGCGCCGGGCCGAGAACCGTCGGCGGCGACCACCACCCCGGCACTCGAGCGCAGCGTCATTGCGCCGTCGCCGCGGTGGCGCCCGCCGCCGGGGCCCATCATGGCGGCGGCGGCGGTGACGGCCAGGACGGCGATGGTGGCCCATGCCGCCCGCCGGACCGCCGGTTGTCCAAAGGCTCGGTCCGCTGCGCCGTTCATGGGCCGAAGGTCTCGGTCATGTCCTGTTCCTTCCGCGCGGAGCGCCAGGACTCCTGCGTGGGGTCCCTGTCCAGCGGGAGACGCCTCGATGACCGGGCACCGCGAAGCGCCACGGCAACTCGGCACCCGCCCTGAGCCCCACCCGGGTGGTGATCAGCGGCTCGCCAGGTGGTGCCATTCCGTCATCGCCTACGACCAGAACCGATCCCCTGCCGCCCGTCGGGCGACTGTCGAGGACCCCCGGGACCAGGTCGGCGCCGTCATCTACGCCGGTGATGCCCAATGCCTGGCACAGGCGGGCCGGCCCCCGGCACAGGTCGCGGTCTGGCCGACGACGGGTGTCGACTCCGGCTCCGTCGGCCCACCGGGCGCGGCGCATGGCGTCCAGGCCACCCTCGGGCGCCACGGCCCGGACGAGCACGGCCTGGGCGACGCCCGTCGGGCCGCAGACCACGTTGGCGCACCAGTGCATGCCGTAGACGAAGTAGACGTAGAGGTGTCCCGGTGGGCCCCACATGGTGGCATTGCGCGGTGTCCGGCCCCGGAAGGCATGGCTCCCCGGGTCGTCGGGACCGCGGTAGGCCTCCACCTCGATGATGCGGCCCCACCGGTCGGCCGTGCCCACCAGGACCTTGTTGAGCAGGTCGGGGGCCACGTCGAGCGAGTCGCGCCCGTACCAGGCTCGAGGCAGGGCATGCGTGCCGGGTGGCAGGTCCAACGATGGCCCCGGCCGCTCGGGCGCGACAGGTGGCGCGTGCCCGCTCACTCGGGCCACCGCCGGCTCAGGCATCCGCAAGCCGCACCTTCTCGGCGGTCACCGTGGCGCGGAATCGGTTCAGTTGCTCGGCTACCGGCACCGGCCCGGCCCCGCCCGGGCTGGTGCGGCGCTTGACGGCCGCTCCCGGTTCGAGCAACCCGACGGCGTCGGTCCCCAGCGCGGGATGGGCCTCGACCAGCTCGGCGAGCGGCACTCGGCGTTCAAGGGCGTCGCGCACCAGGCCACCGACGATGTGATGGGCCTGGCGAAAGGGCATCCCCCGCTCCACCAGCCACTCGGCCAGATCGACCGCTGCGGCGCTGGGCGTGTCGGCGGCCACGCGCATGGCGTCGGTGTTCCAGGTGGCGGTGGCCAACAAGCCGCTGAGGGCGCGCACCCCGCCGGCCACCTGGTCGACGGCGTCGAACAACGGCTCCTTGTCCTCCTGCAGATCCCGGTTGTACGACAGCGGGAGACCCTTGAGGGTAGCCAGCAGACCGGTGAGGTCACCAATGAGGCGACCGGCGCGGCCCCGCACCAGCTCGGCGATGTCGTGGTTCTTCTTCTGGGGAAGCATCGAGCTTCCCGTGGCGTAGGCATCGGCTAGGCTGACGAAGCCGAACTCCTCGCTCGACCACAGCACGATCTCCTCGCCCATGCGGGAAAGATGGACGGCCAGGAGTGTCAGGTCGAAGACGGCCTCGGCTACAAAGTCCCGATCGGACACGGCGTCGAGCGAGTTCTCGAAGCGACTGTCGAAGCCCAGGTCGGCGGCCACCGAGTCAGGATCGAGGGGCAACGACGTGCCGGCCAGGGCACCGGCGCCGAGCGGCGACTGATTGAGGCGCCGGCGGGTGTCACAGAGCCGGTCGACGTCGCGGGCCAGTGCCCACCCATGGGCCAGCAGGTGGTGAGCCAGGAGCACCGGCTGCGCCCGCTGGAGATGCGTGTAGCCGGGCAGGTAGTGATCCTCGGCGTCGGTAGCCCGCTCCAGGAGCACCTCTTGGAGCTCCACCACCCGTCGGGCCACCATGGCCAGCTCCCGGCGGGTGAAGAGCCGCAGGTCGGTAGCCACCTGGTCGTTGCGACTGCGCCCGGTGTGCAAACGGGCGCCGACGTCACCGGCGATCTCGGTCACCCGCCTCTCGACGGCCGTGTGGATGTCCTCGTCGCCTTCGACGAAGCGCAGGGTGCTGGTAGCCAGCTCCTCGCCCACCCGATCCAGGGCGGCGAGGAGGACCAGGGCGTCGTCGTTGGTGAGGATCCCGGCACGGGCCAGGCCCCGTACGTGCGCCTTGGAGCCGGCGATGTCGTCAACGCCGAGACGCTGGTCGTAGCTCAACGACACCGTGTAGCGCAGCAGGTCCGCGGCCGGTCCTGAAGCACCGAAGCGTCCCTGCCACAGGGTCATCGGCGTTCTCCCACACGGTTTGCTGTCATCGGGACCCGCCCGAGCCGGGCCCCCCTTCGGGGGCGTTGACCTGACGGGCGGCCCATGTCGCCACCCCAAGGCCCCACAGGCGCACGAAGCCCTCGGCGTCCTGGTGACGGAACCGGTCGGCCGCTTCGTAGGTAGCCAGCGAGTAGTCATACAGGCCCACCTCCGAGCGCCGACCGGCGACGATGCAACGACCAGGTAGTTCACACCGAAGCCGAACGTCACCGGTGACATAGCGTTGCGTCTCGTTCACGAACGCATCGAGGGCCTCTTTCAGCGGTGAGAACCACAACCCGTCATAGACCAGGTCGGCGTAGCGAGGTTCAAGCCTGGCCTTCTCGTGGGCCACATCGCGCTCGAGGGTCAGGTCCTCGAGATCGGCATGGGCCATCAACAGGGCCAGGGCCCCGGGGCATTCGTAGATCTCCCTGCTCTTGATGCCCACCCGCCGGTTCTCCACCATGTCGATCCGGCCCCAGCCGTAGCCTCCGACCATCCGGTCGACGTCGCCGATCAGCTCGTGGAGCGGCATGCGCCGACCGTCGAGCGCCACGGGGAGGCCCTGGTCGAAGCTGATGACGAGCTCGATGGGACCGGTGGCCGTCGGGGTGGTCAGCTCGTAGACATCCTCTGGAGGCGCCTCCCAGGGATCCTCGAGGATCCCGCACTCGATGGTCCTTCCCCACAGGTTCTGGTCGATGGAGTAGGGACTGGCCTTGGTGACGGTGACGGGGATGTCGTGGCGGGCTGCGTAGTCGATGGACTGCTCCCGGGTGAGTCCCCAGCCCCGCACCGGGGCCAGCGTCTCCAGGTCGGGGGCCAGCGCCCGGGTGGAGACCTCGAAGCGGACCTGGTCGTTGCCCTTCCCCGTGCAGCCGTGGGCCACGGCGTCGGCGTTGAACATCCGGGCCGCTTCGACCATGTGCTTGACGATCACCGGTCGCGACAGTGACGAGATGAGCGGATACTTCCCCTCATACTTGGCGTTGGCCTTCAGCGCGGGAGCGACGAAATCACGAGCGAACTCCTCCCGGAGGTCGACGACGACGGCCTCAACCGCGCCGGCGGCCAGGGCCCGCTGCTTGATGTCCTCGAAGTCGCCACCCTGACCGACGTCGGCGGCCACGGCGATCACCTCCACGCCCAGTTCCTCACCCATCCACTTCACGGCCACAGATGTGTCGAGCCCACCGCTGTAGGCCAGAACTACTCGCTTTGCCACGTCACGTTCCCTTCCAAAGGACATACGGTCATGCTGCCACCCGGCGAATGCCGGGGAAGTCGTTACAAACCGGCCAGGTCGCTCAGCCGCTTGGCCACCTTGGTGCCGCCGGCCGGCTCGGTGGTGACGACCATGATGGTGTCGTCACCGGCGACCGTGCCCAAGATGCCGGGCAGCGACGCCCGGTCGAGGGCGGAGGCCACCACATGGGCGGATCCCGGCGGTGTCCGGATCATGACGATGTTCACCGAGGCGCCCACGTCAACGACCCAGTCCCCGAGCACCCGGCGAAGCTGATCGCCCGGGGCCACCCGGTCCTTGGGCAACTCCGGGATGGCATAGACAGGTTCGCCACCCGCGGTGCGGACCTTCACTGCGCCCATCTCCTCGAGGTCGCGTGACACGGTCGCCTGAGTCGCTTCCACCCCGCCGTCAGCGAGCAGCTCCACCACCCGACCCTGGCTGGTCACCGCCTCTGCTTCGAGCAGCTGGGCGATGCGATGGTGACGCTGGTTCTTCGACAGTCGGCTCACGGCCGCACCGAGACAGCCGACGCGTCGGACGTGGCCGGCGCATCGGCGACCAGCCACAACAGCAGCCCTCGCACGGCGTGCATGCGGTTGGCGGCCTGGGCCCAGACCACCGAGGCGGGGCCGTCAATCACGCTGGCTGCCACCTCCAGACCGCGGTGGGCCGGCAAGCAGTGGAGGAACACCGCCCCCGGCGCCGCCCTCCCCATCAATGCGTCATCGACCTGGTAGCCGGCAAAGGCATCCAGGCGCGCCGCCGACTCGGCCTCTTGTCCCATCGACACCCACACGTCGGTGCACACCGCGTCTGCCCCGGCCACCGCCTCGGCCGGATCGGCGGTGACGCAGACATCGACGCCCTGCGCCCGGGCCCCGTCGACGGCGACGGGATCGAGCTCGTGTCCCGGCGGACAGGCCACGGACACATCGGTCCCGACGGTGGCGGCGGCCAACAACAGGCTACGGGCCACGTTGTTGCCGTCCCCGACCCACGCCACCCGCCTGCCCTCGAACGACCCCCACACCTGCTGGAGGGTGACGAGATCAGCGAGGGCCTGACAGGGGTGGGCCACGTCGGAGAGCAGGTTGACCACCGGGACGACATCGACCGCGGCCATGGCCTCCAGGAGCCGATGATCGTTGACCCGCCCCCCGACCACGGCGTGATAGAGGGCCAGCACCCGGACCACGTCGGTGACCGGCTCGCGCACCCCAAGGCCGATCTCGCTGCCCTGGATGGAGATGGGGTGCCCGCCCAGGGAGAAGACCGCCATCTCCGTGGCGTTGCGCGTCCGGTTGGACGGCTTCTCGAAGATGAGCGCCGCACCGCGGCCGCTCAGCACCGGCGGCGGGTCGGTCAGGGCGGCCAGGGCCAGGATGTCCATCATCTCGGCGCGGCTCAGGTCGTCCACGTCGAGCAGGTGCCTCATGAGTCGGTGCCATGGGGAACGAGGAGCTGGCCCAGGATGGCCACGGCCTGGTCGATCTCGTCATCGGTGACCAGCAGCGAAGGGGCCAGGCGCAGGGCACCGGCGGTCACCGGGTTGATGACCAGGCCGGCGTCGAGCGCCCGGGCGGCCACCTCCCTGGCCGACTGTCCGTCGACCAGCTCGACGGCCAGCAGCAGACCCAGGCCCCGCACGTCGCTGACCCCGCGGAGGGCCCGGAGCC
>JALZAH010000647.1 GCA_030948425.1 Actinomycetota bacterium | reverse complement strand
GAGCGAGGCAGCCGCCTCGAAGCCGCCGAAGGACAAGAAGCCGAAGACGACACCGAAGAAGATGTTCGACGAGGTGGTGCCCTTGGCCGGGGTGAAGACGCTCAGGGTGAAGGGCAGATGACCGGGTCCGGTGTGGCCGACGAGCTTGATCGCCACCACCACGGCGGCGATGAGGATCAAGATCATGGTCACCCCTTCGAATGACAGGATGACGTCGGTGGCCTTGGCTGTGGGCACCGCGGCGAGAGCCCCGGCGACGACGATGGTGGCCCCGCCGATCACATATGCGAGCCAGTCGGGGTCGCTGTGGATGAAGCCCACGGCCTGGAGGAACAACGTCCCGTAGATGCCGGCGGTGACCGCGGTGAGCAGCGCGAAGAGGATGTAGGTACCGGCCAGGCACCACGCCGAGACGGCGCCGGCCCGGGGGCCGAGGGTGGCGCCCACCAGTCCGAGCACCGAACCGGAGTGGTGGAAGTGCTGCGACAGGCGCGAAAAGCCGTAGGCAACGAGCAGGGCGCCAATGAGCGAGATCAAAAACGACAGGGGGATGGCCCGACCCACGGTGGCGATGGCCCCCTGCGGATTGATGCTGATCGCCATCGACGGGGCCATCAGGCCGATGGACAGGCCGATGACCTGCCACAGCTTCAGGTTCCGCCGGAGACCCGTCCCCGCTCCGACCGGGCCTGCCTGCTGGTCGACTGCCATGTCACTCCCCTCTGCTGTCCTCGCCGGCGCCACATCCGGTCTTCAGCCCAGCAGAGCACATCTGAGGCACCCCTGCCTCGCTGATCGAGGCCCAGGTCGCTCCACCGCTGGCCGGGGTGACGACCGCCGGGCAACTCTGGTTGGATGTGGCCCATGACGCCGATGGGGGCCGCACCGCCGAGCGAGGACGAACCTGCTCCCGAGGCGCTCGCCGCCGGCGTCATCGCCGCCTTGACCTCGAGCGGGATCACCGGGGTGGCCGTGACCATGGTCGACAACAGCGGCGTGGCCCGGGTCAAGGCGTTCCCGGTGTCGCGCCTGACCGACGCAGTGACCAAGGGGATCGGCGCTCCGCCCGTGTTCGACGCCTTCGGCTTCGATGGCACCATCGCCTCGGTCGGCTCGCCGGTCGGTGACCTCAGGCTCGTGCCCGACCTGGCGGCGATGGTGCCACTGGCCGGCCAGCCGGGCTGGGCGTGGGCGCCGGCCGACCGGGTGATCGTCGACGGGACGCCCTATCCCGGCTGCCAGCGCAGCTTTGCCCGGCGCATGGCCGAGCGGGCCGGCGACCTCGGCCTCGGGATCCGGATGGCCTTCGAGACCGAGTGGGTCGTCGACGCCGGGGCCGACACCGATCTCGTCCCGGCCACGACCGGTCCGGGCTACGGGATGGGCTGCCTCGTCGACCTGTCCGACTACGCGCGAGACCTGCTTGAGGCCTTTGCCGCCGAAGGGGTCGACGTCGAGCAGATCCACCCTGAGTACGCCCCGTCCCAGATGGAGCTGTCGGTGACGCCCCTGGACCCGGTGGCCGCCGCCGACCGGGCCGTGCTCGTCCGCCAGACCCTGCGGGCGGTGAGTGCCAACCATGGCTACCGTGTGTCGCTCTCCCCTGCGGTGGTGCCCGGCGGCGTGGGCAGCGGCGTCCACGTGCACCTGTCGGTCTGGGACGGTGAGGACAACCTCTTCGCCCGCCAGGGGGGCGCCTGCCGCGGACAGGGCGAGGCCTGGTTGGCCGGTATCCTTGATGCCATGCCCGCTCTGCTGGCGGTGGGGGCACCGAGCGTGGTGAGCTACCTCCGGCTGCAACCGCAGCGCTGGGCCGCACCGTGGCAGTGCTGGGGCCGGGAGAACCGGGAGGCGGCCCTGCGCCTGATCGATGGGTCGGCGTCGAGCGGGGGGGCGGCGGCCAACGCCGAGATCAAGGTGTTCGATGCCAGCGCCAACCCCTACCTCGTCGTTGGCGCCCTGATCGCCGCCGGGCTCGACGGGATTGAACGAGGCCTGCGACTCCCGCCCGAGGTGACCGTCGATCCCGCCAGCCTGGACGAGGCGGGCCGATCAGCGGCAGGGGTCAGCCGCCTGCCGACCAGCTTGGGTGCCGCCCTCGACGCCTTCGACGCCAACCCGGTGGTCAGCGCCGCCATGGGCCCGGCGCTGGCCGACACCTGGGCGGCAGTGCGCCGGGCCGAGGTCGACCGATTCGCCGATGCCACCGACGAGGACGTGGCCAATGCCTCCCGTTGGGTGTGGTGACGGCGGTTTCGGCGGAGGCGACCGGTGATGGGCTGGGGGCGCTGGTCGACGCCCTGGATCTCGTTGACCACCACTGTCACGCGGTGGTCGGCCACGACCTGGACCGTCCTGCCTTCGAGCTCCTGGTGGGCGAGGCCGACCGTCCCGCCCCCGTGGGCTGCTCGGCTCTCGACACCTCACTCGGTCTCGCCCTTCGGGCGTGGTGCGCACCGCTCCTCGATCTGCCCTTCGGCGTCGACGCTGGCCGATACGTGGAACGCCGGGTCGAGCTCGGCGCCGACGAGGTCAACGCCCGGATGCTCGCTGGTGGGGCCCGCCAGCTCCTCGTCGACACCGGGTACCGCGCCGACGAGCTTGCCTCCCCCGCTCAGCTGGCCCGCTGGGCGGACGGGACCGTGCATGAGATCGCTCGACTGGAGACGATGGGCGAGGCGGTCGCCGCCTCGCTGGTCCGGTCGGGATCAGGAAACGGAGCTGGTGGCGGACGGGCGGACGCCTACGCCGATCGGCTGAGCGAGGCGATGGCCGAACGGACCGCAGCGGTCGGTTGGAAGTCGATCGCCGCCTACCGCGGCGGCCTCGAGCTTGACTGGCGCCGCCCGACCCCCGCTGAGGTGCGCGCCGCCGCCGCCGAGTGGCTGTCGGCGGGGCCGACCGACGGCCCGGGGGGAGCGGTGTGGCGGATGGAGCATCCTGTCCTCATCCGCCACGGGGTGTGGACGGCGGTTGACAACGGGCGGCCCGTGCAGTTCCACACCGGCTTCGGCGACACCGACTCGCTGCTGCTGCGGGCCAACCCCGCCCACCTGTCCGGGCTCATCGCCGCCACCGCCGGGGTCGCAACCCCGATCATGTTGCTGCACTGCTGGCCCTACCATCGAGAAGCGGGCTACCTGGCCAACGTGTGGCCCCACGTCCACCTCGACGTGGGCGAAGCGTTGCCCCACGTCGGCCGGCGCGGCGCCGCAGTGTTGGCCGAGGTCCTCGAGCTGGCACCGTGGCACAAGCTGCTCTATTCGTCCGACGCCTTCGGCTTGGCCGAGCTGTACCACCTGGGGGCCACGACCCATCGTCGAGCCCTGACCTCGGTCCTGGAACCTCTGGCCACCATGGGCTTCGAATGGGAGGAGCTGTCACGCCTGGCCACCCTGGTCACCAGCGGTAACGCCCGGCGCGTCTACCCGGAGCTGGTGCCGGGCGGCTGAATGGCCGCACGACTGAGGGGTCGGACGACTGAGGGTCGGACGACTGAGGGTCGGACGACTGAGGGGTCGCACGACTGAGGGGTCGCACGACTGAGGGGTCGCACGACTGAGGGGTCGCACGACTGAGG
>JALZAH010000629.1 GCA_030948425.1 Actinomycetota bacterium | reverse complement strand
GCACGCTCGCGGTCAAGGGCATCAAGCTGTCGGCCCGTCGAGGTTCGGTGGTGGCTGCCTTCATGGTCGGCCTCGACGACGAGGTCCTGCTCATCTCCTCGGGTGGGACCACGATCCGTACCCAGGTCCGGGAGATCTCCTCACAGGGCCGCGACGCCACCGGTGTCAAAGCCATGAACCTCGACGATGGCCAGATTGTCGCCGGCGTCGCCCTGGTGATCGCCAGCCTCGAATAGCGGCCGGCTCTTGGGCCGCCGTCCGGTACCCGTCACTTCCCCGTGACTGCGTCAGACTCACCGGGAGGCGGCTGTGTCACCAAACACTCGATGGACCGAACGTGGGTCGGTCCTGCCCTTGATGGTGCTGGCCATGGTGCTGGCGGCGGTGATCGCCATGGGAATTGCCAGGATCGGCGGCGCAGCCCGCGATCGCGCCCAGGCTCAGACGGCGGCCGACGCCGCCGCCCTGGCCGGCGCGGCCGAGGGTCCTGGCGCGGCCAAGGCACTTGCCGAGGCGAACGGGGCCCACCTGGTCAGCTATCGCCAGGAAGGCCTCGACACCAGCGTGGACGTGGAAGTGGGCCCGGCGCGAGCCTCCGGACGGGCGCATCGCGACGACGGCACCCGCGCACCGGTGTTCCCAACGTAATCCTGTGGCCTTCGAGGACTCGGGATAGCCTGTGGATCGTGCGTGGTCATGACACCCAGGCGGGGGCCCAGGCGCGGGCGGATCGCCCGAACGGCCAGTTGCCGGAACCCCGCCCGTCCGGCGCGGCGGGAAACCGGGAGCTCGCCCCACGGTCGACCCGCGGCGTCGTCCGTAAGGTCCAGGTCGGGTCGGTGTTCAAAGTCTCCATGGTGTTCTATGCCGCGGTCTATTGCATCCTCCTCGTGGCCGCGGTGCTGCTCTGGATGGCGGCGACGGCCACGGGACTCCGCGACAACATCGAGAAGGTCATCGCCGACCTGATCGCCTCGGGCAAGTTCCATTTCGTCGGATGGGAACTGTTTCGGGCCGGGGCCGTCGGCGGGGCCATGCTCGTCGTTCTCGGAACTGCCACCAACGTGTTGCTGGTCGTCCTCTACAACCTCATCAGCGACCTGGTGGGTGGCGTGTCGATCGTCGTCGAGGAGCGACCCTCCCGCGCCGGGCGCAAGCGCCCGCCCCGTTCGGCACAACCGCACCGTTCAGCACAACCGCCCCGTGTCGCCGAGGAGCCCCGAGCGGCCGAGGCGCCCGAGGTGCCCGTGCCGGCCCGAGCGCCGAAGATCCTGATCCCTGAAGTCGAGCGCCGCCAGGCCCCCCAGCCCGTGCCGGCCCCCACCCCTGTCCCCGCCCCGGCGCCACAGCCCCAGATGCCCGAACAACAGCTTTCCGGAGCAGAGCGGGTGACCGACACGAACCTCGAGGCCTTCGGCCTCTAACCCACGCTCGGGGGGATCTCGGGGGGCGGAGCCCCCCAGTGGGTAGCCTCTGTCGGTGGGGACCGAGACCAAGACCGCGGTGGGGTTCCGGGACTATCTCCGCGTCGTCGTGCGGCGGAGGTACACGATCGTGTTGATCGTCGTGCTGTTCGTCGGCCCGGCGGTGAGCATCTCGTTGCTGCAGTCGCCGGTCTACGCCGCCAAATCCAGAGTGTTGCTCCAGGCGGTGACGCCAGAATCACTGGTCAACGCCAACTCGCGGACGCCCACGGATCCGGCGCGCACCCTCCACACCCAGCTCGAGGTTTTTGCCGGAGAGCCCCTTCGTGGCGCCGTCAAGGCCAAGATCGGGTCGATCCCACCGATCTCGACAAAGGGCGTGGGAGAGACCGACGTTATTGAGATCACCGCGCGCGACGGTGGCGCCAAGACCGCGGCAACCATCGCCGACGCCTACGCCGACGCCTATGTCGCCCTCCGTCGCACCCAGGCGGTCGACAACCTGGTGGCTGCCGGTCAACAGGTCCAGACCCGGCTGACCGAGGCACAGAAACGACTCGACGATCTAGAGACCCAGATCGCCGCCGCCCCACTCGATCGCCAGGCAGCGCTCCGCCAGAGCCCGGATCGCGACGCCCTGGTCGCCCAGGTGGCGATCCTCCGCCAGAAGATCGACAATCTCCAGATCGACCAGGGCCTGAACTCGGGCGGGGCCGAGATCGTCACCCACGCACGGGTCCCCACAGACCCGGTGTCGCCCCGCCCGGTCCGCACCGGGCTACTGGCGCTCGCCGTGGGCTTGGTCGTGGGCACCGGGATCGCGTTCCTCCAGGAGTACCTCGACGACTCGGTCAAGACCCGGGACGAGTTGAGCCGCCTCGCCGGCCGTCCGGTCCTCGGAGTCATCCCCGTGGTCGTCGACCAAGCCGAATCCGCCGATCCGGTCGTGTCCCTCAAGGACCCGCACTCGCCCGCTGCCGAGGCCTATCGGAGCCTTCGCACCTCCATCCAGTTCCTGGCCCTCGACACCCCCGTCGTCACCATCGAGGTCACCAGTCCGAGCCCGCGAGAGGGCAAGACCACGACGGTCGCCAATCTCGGGGTGGCGATGGCCAGGGCCGGTCAGCGAGTGGTGATCGTGGGCTGCGATCTCCGCCGTCCAATCCTCCACGAGTTCTTCGGCCTCGACGGCACGCTCGGGCTCACGTCGGTCATCCTCGGAAAAGCTCCGCTCTCATCGGTCGTCCAGGCGGTTGAGGGGCAGAACCGATTGTCGGTGCTTCCGTCGGGGCCGTTGCCCCCGAACCCGGCGGAGATCCTCTCGTCGTGGCGGTTCGCCGAGGTTCTCACCTCGCTCCAGCAGAACGCCGACGTCGTGCTCCTCGACGCGCCACCCGTGCTGCCGGTCACCGACGCCATGGTGCTGTCGGGTCGGGTCGACGCGACCGTGCTGGTGGCGTTGTCCGGGGTGAGTACCCGCCAGGAGGTCACGCGAGCGGTTGAGTTGCTCACCCAGGTCGGGGCTCCGGTAGTGGGGACGGTGCTCAACGGCGTGGCCGAGTCCAGCGAGTACGGCTACGGCTACGACTACTACCGGTCGACGGACCAGCGCGGCAGCGCCGCCGCCCCTCACTGACCAGGCTGACCGGCATGAGGTGGCGGTCCAGCCGTTCGGGCACGGAGCCGGCACTCCGTTCGGGCACGGAGCCGGCACTCCGTTCGGGCACGGAGCCGGCAAGGGCGGCGGCCATGCCCCTCAGCCTGATCGGCTCCCAACTCCTCGTGGCCGGCACCGGGTTGGCGATGACCCGGTTCCTGACGCCGTCGGCCAAGGGGACGTTCACCGCAGCCTACGTGGTGGCATCCATCGCCTACCTGTGTGGGGGCCTGTCGTTGCCCCACGCGGTGCTCCTGCGCACTGCTTCCGACCAGCGACTGCACATCGATGCCGGGGTCGTCCGTCGCGTCGGCGTCGTGGTGATGATTCTGGCCGTGGTGGCGACCTCGGCGTTGGCGCTCGCAGGAACGGTGACCTCCGCCAGTGCCCTGGTCCTGCTCCTGCTACTACCACCGTGGATGCTCGCCTTCGACCTGGCCTCGTTCCGGGCCCTGGCCGCCGCTCGGGGCTACAGCCGTCTGCGCATCGGTCAGGCAGCCCTGTTCGGAGTCTTCACCGCCGTGGCTCTGCTCACGACCGGATCGGTATCTGCTCTGCTCGGCGCCCTGCTGGTCTCCTACGTCGTCAGCGTGGTCGTGCTGGCACCCCGGGCCGGCGGCGTCGATCCGATGCTCGACAGCGTGGCGCCCGAGGGAGCGGTCCTCGGTGCGGGGGAGTTCTTCGCCTGGGTCCGTGCCGCCCATCCCGGCATCGTGCTGGGAGCGCTCGCCAGTCGGGCCGACCTGTTGATCGTGACCATGACCTTCCCGCCCCGACAGATCGGGTTCTATGCCGCCGCCAGCGCCGTTCCCGGGCTCCTCGCTTTCATGGGCCAGGGCTTGGGCACGATCTTCATTCGCCGGGTCAGGGTGTCGGGCGACGTGGGCCGGGAGCTGAGGGTGGGGTGTTGGATCCTCGTGTCGGTGACGGCACCGGTGGCCGTTGTACTGGCCCTGGCCGCCCGACCCGTCACCCGGCTTCTCTTCGGTTCGGCCTACCTCCCGGCTGCAGGCATCTTGGCTGTGCTCGGGCTGGCCGCGGTCGCGTGGAACCTCTCGAGCTTCGCCTCACAGTTGCTGCTCGCCATCGACCGACCCGACACCCAGACACGGGCGCAGGCGTTGGCCGTCGGGATCCTCGTGGTCTCCTCGCTGGTGGGGGCGGCGACGAGTCATCTGGTGGTCCCAGCCGCCGGAAACGTGATCGCCTACACCGTCGCCGCCGCCATCCAGCTCCGCGTCCTGGTGCAAGCACGGAGCGGTCATTCCGTTCGGGCACGGAGCCGGCATTCCGTTCGGGCACGGAGCCCGCATTCCGTTCGGGCACGGAGCGGTCATTCCGTTCGGGCACGGAGCC
>JALZAH010000623.1 GCA_030948425.1 Actinomycetota bacterium | reverse complement strand
CGATTCTGGGGCAACCTGGCGGTGGCGCGTTACCGGTCCCGGACCGGGAACCAATCCCATTCGACCAGGTGGTCGTGTCCGGCTATTCTGCGCGTCTTTGGGGGGCGATGACATGCACATCAGGCGGATAGGTGGCTCGCCGGCCGCGGCGACGAAGGGTCCGATGGAAGACGGCGACCGCTCGCGTGCAGCGTTGCGTGACGGTTGAGCCAGTCCGTGGATGACGGTGCGATCGAAGAACTGGGTCCTGGGTCGGTCTTCTACCTGGGCGACCGCCGTCACAATGTCTTGTTCGACTTCGATGGTCGGGTACGGCGTTGCATCGTGCGAGGGACCGTCCAGCTCGAAGTCCCATCCGGTCACCTGTCTCCGGTGTTGTGGGTGTCGGTCGACCCTCCTTTCCCGTCGCCCGTCGGCCACGACGAGCACTATCGACACGCTGTCGCTGATCGGGGTCAAACCCTTGGTGAGCCAAGCGCAGGGTTGCGTCAAAGCGAAAGCTCGTCATCCGAGGCCCTGGTCCAAGGCGGCTACCCAGGCTACGGACTGTTGTCGGTCCCCGGCCAGGCGGTCGTCTACAGCGTCGCCCGCGGGGCCACGGTGCGTGCATTGATGACAAGGTTGAGGGAATCTCTTGGTTCCGGGCGACCGCCATTCGGATTGGGCGAACTCCGAGTACCGATCGGCGACACGGCAACGGGTCGGGACGGTGAAGTGGCGGCCCTGCCCGAGTTGCTCCCCTCGGCTCCCGAGAAGCGGTTTTACGAGCTGTACGGCCTGTTGTGCCGGTATCGGTTCCGGGAGGGCCACCTCGACGTCCCCAGAGACCACGAGGAGGAGGGCGAGGCGCTCGGTGAGTGGCTCTTCGAGATGAAGCACCGCGGCCAGCGACACACTCGGCGGGGTTCGGACATAATGCCCGGAGCTTGGAGGACGTCCCTCGAGTTGGTCCCTGGCTGGCAGTGGGCGGGGCCTCCCGATCGGATCCGCCCGCCCATCAGCGGGGCGGAGATGTCCACCCGGGAGGAGGCGGAGCTGGCCTATCCCGGTTCTGTCCTCGTGCACGAGCAGCTCGTTGACGAGGACGAGGGCCACGGCTTCGATGGTCTGGACGCCACCGCTCTGGTGATGCGCTGGCGGAACGTCAAGGCCGATCCCGCGGATGTCTTGACATGGTTTGGCGAGCAGCTCGTCGCCCGAGGATGGACTATTCCGGGCAATCGGCAGGCGGTGAGATGCACACGTACCTCAGGGACATCCGTCGCGAGCAACTGTCGGTGGTCATCCGCAGGCCGGGCTACGGCATGTGGGTGCCCCCGGGTGGCTTCCCCAGATCGGGAAGCACCGCCTACGAGGTCAGCTACACCGCTCACTCGAGAAGGGAGTAGCTCGCCAGCTCGCCAACGTCCAGCGCTCAGCGGGAAGTGCACGAGGGATGGCCCAGCGTTCATGGTCAAAGGGATCGACCATTTCTACGCCGACGGTCAGGCAGTGGTGTGACGCTCCGCGGCGGGCCAGCGTGACTCGACGAATGCGGACGGTGACTGCTTTGCGGTTTGCTCCGGATGGCCGCCCGGCTTAAGCAGCAGTCCCGCGGGTACGTACGGCACCCATTTCTATGGCAACGCGGTGTCATTGAGCGCGTAGTCGGTGGGCTGTGGCATCGAAGGGGCACAGATCGTCGCGCCAGAACGACGACGGCCGTCCCTCAGACAGGGCCGCCGAACGGCACGTCCGGCGTGTCCCACCTACCTGGCGATCTGGGTCACCTGGCTGCTGCGGATAGGGCACCCGAGGTGGATGATCAGGGACACTCTCGTTGGCCTGGCCCGGCGTCGCTCACGGTTGGCATGTGAGAGGCTGGTTTCTGGGGTCCGGACCAGGAGCAACCCACCCCTGCCGCAAGCTCCTTCCGGCGACGGCAGAACTCGGTGCGTGTCGCACTCCCGACCACTTCTATTTAGGGGGGATTGACCCTGGGGTAGGCATACGCTTGATCGGTGACCGCCGCTCGGGATGAGGGGCAGTACGCCGATCGTGCTCAGTTGATCGGCGCCGTGCTGCCCGTGCTCAAAGCTACCCGGCGACCTCTGACGCCGGAGTGGGAGCGGTTCGGACTTGACCGAGAAGGCTGGAATGACCTCGACCGACTGGTCAACCGGCTGATCCGCACGTCGAACGCAACGAGCTTCGCAGCAGCCTCCACGACGCAGCCGTCCAGTACCGACAGACCCCAGTTGGAGAGCGTCGGCCAATCCGGGAGGTTGCGGCCGAGGTCCTCGACGCGATGGCACGCGAGCCGATGCATCGGAGGGTCTATCTCGGAATCGCTCATCTCTCCTTGCCGCACGACACCACCGTCGCCGACGTCCGTTTCCTGGATCCTTCCCAGGACGTGGCGCTGGCGGAGGCCTTCACCCGGTTCGGCGAGGCAGCTCCCGCTCTCGTCTGCGAGGTCGACGTCGTCGCAGGAACGGCCGCCTTGCTGCTTGACCGTGCCCGCGACCGAGCCGCCGTTGCCCTCGGCCTGATCCGGCAGCAGAACCTCTTCGGCTTCCCCGCCAAGATCTACCTCGACCAGGTCATTTACGGGCTCAATGGAACCTGGACCTGGCGGGACGAGGAGACCACCGCTCGGGCAGGCTGGTGGAGACACGAGCCGACTCCGACGCCGATGAACCTCAGCCATCCCAACGGCAGAGACTGGCGAGCCCATCTCGCCGAACTCTCGGATCTGTACGAAGCGCTCCCTCCGCGCCTGCGCCTACGCGTCGACACGTGCCTTGACTGGCTGGACGTTGCCGCCCTGAGCGACCGATGGCGCATCATCATTCCCGCCCTCTTCAGCGCCATGGAGGCACTGCTCGTGCCCGAGACCCTCGGGCTGAAGGCCGAGGTCGTGACCGTCCGCAGCGTCGCCGTCCACGTGGCCCTCGAACAAGGCTTCTACGATCCCGGCAAGATCCTCCAGGCATATGAGCTTCGCAACAACCTGATCCATGGCGCCCCCACCGACGACGTGATCAACGCCGAAGCCATCGAGTTCGCCGAGGACAGGCGGTACTGGGCGTTTCTTGTCCTCAAGGATTACCTGAAGCTCGCCAAGGCTATTGAAGCCACGACCGTCCGGGATCTCATCACCGAGCTCGACTCGGATGCCTGCGTGAAGGTCTGCGAGTGGCTCGAGGAACACGGCGGCTCGAAGGTGGTCGGCGAGTACCGGAAGGCGGTACCGGCATCGGTGAAACCCGGTTGACGGCGCTTCGTTTCGAGGACACGGTGTTGAGCACCCAGGACGACGATCATCACCAGCACCACTCCTGTCACCAAACGCGCGCTGATAACCAACGGGGACCTAGCCCCGAGGTGCCGGTAGGAGGCAGTCCAGAACGCGCACGCCATAACCCGCAGGCCGGCGCCAGTGATTGCACGCATATCGGCACATCCGGCGTTCACGCCCACGCGGCATCGTGGGACAGGTGGTCGCCTGAGCGTCTGCCGCGAAGTGGGAGCGCTGGCCGCCCAAGGTCATGCTTCCAGCTCGCCAATCAGCTTGGCGCGGTGCTCCTCCAGCAGGGCTACCTCAGATCGGAGCTTCTTCAAGTCGCGGTCGACTCGCGTCAACTCGGCCCTCGCCCGGCGCAGCCGATGGTTCCGATCGTTGTGCGTGCTGTCCATGAGCTCCTCCACCTCGCGCCGCAGGAGCCTCAGCCAGGGATTGCCGTGAACGACTCCGACGCGGTACTGCAGTTCACCGGCGTCGATTGCTGCGATGATCTCGTCCTGGGCCAACCCGAACTCCTTTCGGGCTGTCTTGTCGCTGAGCGTTGCACCCTTCCGGGTCCACTCATCTTGCACGGGGCGCACCTCCGTCTCCAAGGGCCTACATGGGACGGCAGAGCGTAACGCCACCTGGCAGATGTCGGCCTCGAGCTACGTCTCCCCTTCCGGCACAGAACGCGAGCGCGGGAATCCAAAGCCCGGCGCCCTCGGGAGAAATGCAGGTCGGCACCCCGGGGAGCGGGCAGCCCGCAGGTCATCCACGCTCGTTCGGGCGCCGGCGGCGACATCCGGATCCGTCGATCGGTGCGGCTCTGATCTATGGTCGTTCTCCGCTCGAGAGACGCAGATCAGTATGTTTTGTTGGCTCGTTAACGGCCCTTGGGGACAACGGAAACGGAGTCACAGTAAGGAGGGCAGGGGCACACTGGCCCGCCCGGCCCCTGAAATTGTGGGCCCCTGCCTCGCCGTCACATCAAACGCCGTTGTTGTGGCCCTCCGGTACCGCCCCTTTAATCAAGTGATGTCGCTGCCAACACCGTGGAGTCAGCGGCGACTCTGCCTCCGATGGTAGGCTCTTGCGTGTTGAGGGACACTCCCCGACACGTGTCGCCGTGGTGGTGCTCGCCGTAGAAGTCGGAGGCATGGATCGTCTTGCTCTTATGAGCCATGACGTTCGCGCTTCCGCCGGCCACCCCGTTCAGCTTCCCGTTGGGCAGGTAGACATCGACGGCGACGTTGTACTGAAGCGTCTCAGGCTGGTTGTTGTAAACCCGGACCGACGCAGCCGGTCGTCCGTCGGAGGTCGCGCCGCACGAGACGATCGTTGGCGGTCCCGCCTGATCGTGGTTCGTCGAGCTGCAACTCCCGACGGCTAGTACCAGAGCCAAGACGGCCGCCCCATGGACTCCCTTTCGGCACACCTGCCACCCACCCGACCAGACCATGGCCGCCGCTGTCTCTCGTCCCGATCTCCGCCGCTGAACATCGCTGCACTACCTGCGTCCCAAGCTAGGCCGCTCCGTCCAGTTCGACAACGCAAGATGATTCCTCACCTCTTGTAAAGAGCGCAAGGGCCCTGCAGACGTTCCGTCTCGAGCGGCCAGCCGCCGGATACATGGAGTGCCGAGTCGGCGATAAGCGGCTCCGCACGAGCACAGAACGGGACGCCAGAACGACGCCTGACGCCAGAACGACGCCTGGATGAGGCGGCGTGGCGCGCCAGATCGGCACGTATGGAGCGCCTCGGGGTGACGTCGTCGCGCTCTGACTGGAGTGGTGGGACTATGGGAGCCAGTACACCCAGTCGAGGTCACCGCTGGGAGGGTCTGCCAACAACATCCCGAGCGCGGTGACCAGGTTGGCCGGATACGAGTCGCTGCCTCGGTGGTACCGGCGGGGGGAGGTGAACACGACGCCAGCGTGGTGTTCACCGGTGACCACCCAGGTGCGTACGATGCGATCGAAGTCCCGGGCGTTCTCGGTGACCACGGCCCGACCGGACCGGCTCGCTGCTCGCAGGAGCTCTTCGTCTGGTAGGGATGCGAGGACCGAATCGTCAGCTGCGGCCGTCACGTCATGGCCGTCAGCCCGCAGTCGCTCGGCTGCCAGGCGCGAGTGATGGGTATCGAACAGAAGCTTCACCCCGCCAGCAGGTCCTGCTGGCGCCGCCACTGAGCCTCTGCTTCTTCGGCTGCTCTGCGGTTGGCGTCCACTTGGTCGTCGATCTCTTCGGTGAACTCGGCGTAGTAGGCGAGAGCGGCCTCGACGAGTTGGCGGGGAAGGCCGAATACCTCGACTGCTCGGCTGATCCGTTCGGCGGGAGGAACGTCGCCGCCTACGAGGCCTTCGACGACTTCCCACACGTCGGGACCCCCGATCAGGTGGGCACGCCGGCCGGCGGGTCCGTCGCGGAAGCTCGCCAGTGGATGGCGGCGAGTTCGCAGTCCCTCGTCGATCAGTTCCTCGGCCAACGAGGACGTTGAGGCTCTACGAGCGATCGCCTCCGCCTTGAGCTGATCGGCCACCCGGGGATCATGGAAGCGGACGGATACAGGATGAGCCATGACTACAGTGTAGTCAAGCCTGGGGGCCGGGTTGGGCCATGCGTACGACTGCGCCGATTAGCGAAGGCGGCTGCGGGTGAGCTTCACCTTGTCGCCAGCTAGCACGACGGCGACGTGGGGGTCCTGGTCGGCTCGCCGTTGGCACAGGCGTCTTGTTCGGCGCTTGAGTCGTGCCACATTCGTGCCACAACGGTCGGTCAAACACGGTCCCGCCTGGGCCGAGGCGGTCAAACGAAAACGGGCGCTGACCTGCACGAACGTACGAAACACCTGGTGGGCGGAGGGTGCGACAGCCCCTTCCCAGTCTGAGAACGCGGGTTCGATTCCCGTCGCTCGCTCTCATAAAAGTGCAGCTCAAAGGGTTGATGTCGGAGTCCCTACCCCTAGGGATAGGGACTTCCCCGGCCGCGGTGATACCCCCTGATCCCCCTACATCCTCGGCGTCAGGACGTCACCCGTAACTCGACACGTTCCGCTGACGGCTCGAAATTACCGTGGTATCGCCATCAAGATCCACCTCGCCGGTCGCCTCGACCGGCCGGCGTCGCCACACCACCGCCTGACGCCCCTGAGCGGTGACGGGTACCTCGGAGCGGACCCGCTGGTAGTCACCCCATCCCGCTGTCACCCGCAGGCCGTCGACCTCGCCCGGGACAGAGAAGCTCACCCCTAACGAAGAGGCGGCCGTCTCCCGCCCGCACGGTCGCCTGGCTCTCCGGCCCGTCCTCGTCAACAGTGGCGTCGGCCACCTCACGGTCGGTCAGGTCGGCGTCACCCACGTCCCTACGGAGTCTGGTTTACCTGAGGACCGTGCGGCCGGGGCAAGACGACCCAGAAGGTACCGTTCAGCCGGTGGCGTCCCCGGTGGGGTGCCCGGGGGCAGCTCCTCGTCGGGGCCGTCCCACGGGCCGAGCAGGTCGCGCTTTAACAGTGTCTCCAACTCAGAGCGCACCTCGAAGCTCGTGCGCCTGATCGTTAATCGTCATGATGAGCCCGCCGGGTGCATCCTGACAGGGACCGTAGGACTACCGGTGTAACGGTGAGAGCGGCGTGGGGTCCCGGGTAGCTGCGCCGAGACGTGATTTGCGAGCGGTCGGAGGGGGGGAACTCTCATTGGTCTTCAGGGAGATGCCCAGCGGTCTGTGATGCAGGCGGCGACCGCGCCGATCTCCTTGACCCCGGCAGGACCGGCGGCGAGATCCCAGATCACCGCAGCGGTCTCCTTACCGTCGTCGTTACCGGGCGGGGTCCAGGAACGGTTGTTGCGTGCGCAGCACTCGATGGTGCAGACCAGCGCCATCCGTTGTTCACGTCCGGTAGAGGATGGTTCTTGACGAAGTGGGCTCACCGGACCGACGCCTTGAGCGCCAAATCCGGTTAGAACTCCTCACCGCCAGAGCTGGCAGCGGGGGGGCACGCCGGGTCGGTGAGACCAAGGTCGGCGACGCGGGCAAGCCTTCCGCCGGCGTGCCCAACACCACCTCAGCGATCGCCAGGAAGTCGGCGAGATCCAGGTAGGCGACCGTCACTCGGCCAGGCGTTCGAGCGCCCGGCGATTCGTGGCGATCGACTCCCGGAGCCGCTGTTGGAAGGCCTGGTCCTTGCGCCGCTCTGCGACCCGGGCGAGCACCGCCTGGCGGATCTCCTCGGCCACGGAAACGCCGTCGACCTGGGCCACCGCCGCCAAGTCCCCGGCCTCGTCCTCGGGGAGCCGGACCGTATAGGCACGCTGTGTCATGCATCGATCTTATCTCGCGTCGTGACGCGACACATCACGGAGCAGTCATGCCCTCGTCTCGGTCCGTCAGCCCGCCTCGATGGCGTGACGGCGGTGGTTTCGGCCAGATCGAGGATCTCAAGCGCACCGCCAGGCTGACCGTCCACCGCAGTCCGATCTTCGTCCGGTGGTGACTGACCTCGGGGGTCGAGATCTCCCAGCCGTGGCGGTGAACACGGCCCCGGTCGATGGCGGCATGGATGTCTCGCAGATTGACGATCTCGGGGTCCCGCGCGGCCGAGTCGTGGACGTGGTTGTAGGTCGTCGTCAGCCCCCACCCCCGCCCCAACTAACATCACCGCCCGCCGGTCGGCGTCCAACCGCTCACCTCGCTATCACCCGCAGGTGGCAAAGCCTTACAGCTGCAACAAGAATGTGGGTCCGTCAGCAACTCGGAGTACTGAGCCCCCATCAGCGCCAGCGCGAGGACCCCGCGCCCTGGCGGCCTGCGACATGCCGTCGGTGAGACGATCGAGGGCTGCGCCGACGGCCCGCCCCGTGGTCGCAGTTCGCACCTTGGGTCAGCGAAGGTCGACGGCGACCTCGAGTGCTGTGCAGATCTGACGCATGCGGCGTCGCCGAGACGACCCAGGCGCTCCACGAGGGCGGCAACCGAAACACTCTCGACGGAGTCGAGATTGACGGTCGATCGCTGTGGTACCGGATCCTCGTCTGGTTCGAGCGACACCTCGCTGGGCAGCCCTCGGACGTTCGTCGTGCACGGGGCAATCAGTGCCCGCCGCAACCGTGGGATTGCAGCGTCACGGGACAGCACCATGACTGGTCGTCGGCCGACGTCCGGACGTTCACACCACCACAGCTCCCCGCGCGCTGGGAGCGGCGTCACGATCGGCCGGCGGCGTCGCGGAAGGATGCCAGGTCCCCCCACTCGTCGGGCTCGTCGATCGGGTGGAGGTCGTCGGCGGCGTAGCTGGCATCGACCTGAGCGGCGCGATTCCGTGCCAGGAGTGCCTTGAGGGCTTCGTCAATCAGGGCAGCGTCCGTTGCTGATGAATGTAGCCGTCGTGCGCTTTGGAGAAGGTCCTCGTCCACAGTCGTACTAACCCTGACGCGGCTCATGCCACCATCATGCCACTCATCTGCCATGAACGCTCAGGGCCGATTCTGTCGGTGGATCTACTCTCGGGCGTCACCGGACGCCGTAGACGTCGCCTCGTAGCGGGACGGACAGGACCTAGACCGTGTGAAGCCAGTCATCAATGCGGTAGAGCACGCGATAGCAATCAGGGGAGCCGAACTGCGTCCTGGTAGGGGCCGGACAGCCCGTGGCGAGGTGGCACGGATTGTCAGGCAGCCGCTCAGTGATGAACGTGTACGCAGCCCAGCAACGGGTTCAGGGAGATCTCGCTGTCGCGCTCGACGTGCTGGCCGGCACGCCCAACTCTTCCTCCCGTGTCGTGTGACGGCGGTGAGCATCCGAGGGCTCGACGACGACCTGAGGGACCGATTGCGGGTCAGGGCGGCCCGCAATGGCCGGTCGATGGAGGCAGAGATTCGTGCCATCCTGGTCGAGGCCGTAAGCGAGTCGACCAGACAGGAGAACCTGTTCACGGTTCTGCTGGACCGCTTTGCGGATGTCGGTGGGGTCGAACTCGACCTGCCCCCTCGGCGGGCACCTGCCCGCCCCGCTTCCTTGCCAGCGTGATCGCGATCGACACCAACGTCACCTCGGAGCTGATGAGACCAGCGCCCGACCCCTCGGTGCTGGCCTGGGTTCGGGCCCAAACGGCGGGTGAGCTGTGCACGACATCCATCACCTTCGCGGAGATCCGTTATGGGATCGAGCGGTTACCCGACGGTCGTCGCAAGGAAGAGCTGAGAAGCACCGCTGAAGAGGTGTTCTCCACCTTCGCCGAGGACGTGCTGACCTTCGATGCGGGCGCCGCGATGGTGTATGCCGGGATCGTCAGCAACCGGGAGCGCTCCGGAGCGCCGATCGACGGCTTCGACGCTCAGATAGCCTCCATCTGTCGGACACACCAGGCCACCCTGGCGACTGGCAACACCAAGGATTTCGAAGGCACTGGCGTCGCGGTATTGAATCCGTGGACCCACGAGACGTGACGGGGAGAGGATACATCCCGTTCGGTGTGCCGTCCGACGCCGAAGGACGCCCGTGTAACCCCCCCGGGGTGCTTCTCAAGCCGAGAACCAGACGCACGCCGACCGCAGTCGTTCGCCGTTGCCTATCACTGCCGGGCCACACACCTCTATGGTGCCCGGTCCCCACGTCATCGACTGTCCCCTGACTACGACTATGCGCTGAGCGGCAGCATTTCCTATAACCGGCTCCAGAGAGCCCGGGTGTCTGCGGCCGACCTCGATATCGAAGGGGGTGTTCGGCTCGGCCATCTAGCTTCAAGGCACTCGGAGGGTTTCGAACGCGCTCAGGGGCTTGCCCCGTCGTTGGAACCGGGCGGGAAGGTGAGCTGGCGGGCCCCGCTGCCGTCGGCGTTGAGAAGGTAGATCTGCGAGTTCAGGCTCTTCGGGTCGGAGGAGACGAACGCCGATACGAGGATGGACCTACCACGGGGAAGCCACGCCGGGGCGAGGTAGTCCATCTCCTGGGACCCGGCCGATGCGACCGTCCGCAGCCCTGAACCGTCCGGGCGAAGGGCGTAGATCCCCGATCTTCCGTAGTTGTTGTAGGTGTACAGGATGGTCGAGCCGTCGGGTGACCACGCCGGAGACTGGCCGCCACCCCGGTGGATCACCTGGACCGAACCGGTCGCCAGGTCGACGACGGCGATGCCGAACGGAGCGCCGATCGACACGGCCAGGTGGGTTCCATCAGGGGCCCAGCTGAACTGGCCGACGTTCAGCCCGCCGTCGACGACTTGATGTGAGTCACTGCCGTCGGCGTTCATGATCATGAGGTAGGCGGTCCCATTGCTGAAGGCGCGCACGTAGGCGATCCGTCGTCCGTCAGGTGACCACTGCGGGTCGGCATAGACGGCGCCAGGAAGGTTCGTGAGTCGTTGGGGGTCGGTGCCGTCGGCATTCATGGACCACACGTCGTAGGAGGTGAGCGAGTAGCCGACCACCCAGGTGATCCGGGTCCCGTCCGCCGACAGGTCAGGTCCTATGTCTCCAGCAGGACCGGCTCGCGGCGGCGTGAGCTCCCTCTGGTTGGTGCCGTCGAGGTCGGCCGTCCATAAGGTCTCTCCGTAGGCGCTGGCCACGGAGAAACAGTTGGTCTGGCAACTGGCTCGGCGACTGGGCTCGAAGACCATCTTGCCAAGGAGAGAGTACGGCTTGGCTCGTACCGGCGCGGTCGGCGCCGGGATCGCCTGTGTCGGGACCGTCGTCGCCGGGATCGTGCTCTGGGGAACGGTCATCGGGGCCGACGCCGGCATCGGCGGTGCCAGGGTCGTGACAGTCGTAGCGGTCGCGGTCCGAGCCGCAACCAGCCCGGAACCGGAGGCTCCGTGCACCACCAGGGCGACGCTACCTACGACGAAGACGAGCGCTGTCGCAATCGCCTGCAAGTTGACCAGCTTCGCCGAGATTCGCTGTCTGTCGCCCATGCCACCCGCACTAGGTCGCTGGGCGATCATCACCAGACTTTCGTTCCCTGTCTCTAGCGCGCGAATTCCTCAGCGTCGGTGTGGCACGTGGTGGCCGTCTTCATGTTGGCCTGCGGCCGCTCTGTTGTTGACGCTGCCGTCATGCTGTGGCGGGCCGGGCCAGCAAGGGAACGAGCGAGGCAGGAATGCGTTATGACGACCAGTCGAACCTTGTATGGCGGAGTCGGCCTACCAACCCGCCGAACGCAGCGGTGAGGCCAACTCCGGCCGGCTCGAAGGCTCGATGAGGTGTCTCGACGACCCTTCGTCGAGCGCCTCGAGCGGCTCGGCTTGTCGGCGGCTAGAGAGCGTCATCAAGAGACGCGTTAGTGACGCCGTCTACCGTCAGCTTGTCATCGACTCTCAAGAACAGGCCCGGTAGGACACCCAGGGACGGCTAAGAGTTCTGCTGACTGGCTCTACACCCCGACCAGCCGACTCTTCGAGCACGCCCTCCCCGGACCAAGGTTCCGACCCCACGCCCCGACGACCGGGCCACATCGGGGCGCCAAAACGGACAGAAAGCGTGGTGCGCGACACAAAGACGCTTCGATCCGTAAGCGTCAGGCGGGGGTCAGAGGTGTGATGTGGACCGGCCGTTATGACGTCTTCGGTGACGGGAATGTTCGCCGAGGCCGTGCGCCTCGTATAGTCATGTCGGCGCTCTTGGCATGAGGACCTTTTTGGGACGTGGTGGGGACGGGCGATGACTGGGAGAATCGGAACCGAGGACCTGGTCGGCGTCTTGGACGACGACCGTGGCGATGCCATGGTGTTGTTCAGTCCTGACGGTCTGGTCGTCTATGCATCTCGGTCACTGCGGTCTATGACGGGTGTGGACCCTTCCTCGCTGGTCGGTCATTCCAGCAGGGAGTTCGTTCATCCCGAAGACCGGTCCACAGCTTCCGCGACCCAAGAGGCGGCGATGGCTTCTTCGGTCCCTGCGGTCGGCAACTACCGTCTTCGTTGCGCGGACGGAAGCTTTCTATGGGTCGAAAGCCTGGTGAAGCAGGTCGATGATCCCGCTCAGGCTGGCCGGGTGCTGCTGTGCTCGTGGATTCGTGATATCAGCGATCGCAAGAGTCTCGAGGCTCGTAGCGAGGCCGAAGCCGCGCAGCGGGAACTGACGGTCCAAGAGCTGGCGAAGAGCGAACGGCGCCTGGCCGAGGCTCAGACGATCGGTGGTATTGGCAGCTGGGAGTACGACCTGGTGACCGAGACCTTCACGTGGTCCGACGAGCTGTGCCGCATCTACGGCGTCCCCATCGGGGTCCCCTTGACCCCCGACGAGGTCGTGTCGATGACCCACGTCGATGACCGTGACCAGTTCGGCCAGACGCTCCTTACGGGGCTGGAACGATACGAAACCTATGAGATCGACCACCGGATTGTTCGCGCCGATGGACGCGAGCGCATCGTGCACACTCGAGGCGGTTTCGAGGTCGACGAGGACGGCGAGCCGGTGATGATGCGCGGGACCGTGCAGGACGTGACCGACGCGAGACGCTCCGAGATTGAAGCGAGGCGGTCCGCCGCGGCCTTGCGGGTCGCTAACGTCCGCCTCCGACAGCTGGCAACGACCGACGCTCTCACCGGCCTTCCTAATCGTGCCCTCTTCGATGACCGTCTCGAGCAGGCTCTCGCCCTGGGTTACCGCGAGGAGCGGAAGGTTGCGGTGTTGTACCTCGACCTTGATCGTTTCAAGGAGGTGAACGACAGCTTGGGACACCACGGCGGCGATGCTCTTCTCGTTGACGTGGCCGCCCGCCTGGTCGGGGTCCTGCGGGCCTCGGACACTGCCGCCCGCCTCGGTGGTGACGAGTTCGCAGTGTTGCTGTCGGCCCCGAACCTGGCCAGGCACGCAGCGACGACCGCGGAGCGGATCCTTGACAGTCTCCGTTCCAGCTTCACCACCTATGGGGTCGAGTTCTTCGCCACGGCCTCCATCGGGATCGCTCTGTGGCCTGACGACAGCCCTACCAAGGCCGAGTTGCTCCGCCACGCCGATATGGCCATGTATCGGGCCAAGAGAGCTGGCGGAGACCGATTCGAGATGTTCCGCCCGACGATGACCGTCGCCGCCCGGGACCGTCTCAGCCTCGACGCCGAACTGCGCCGAGCAACCGACTCCGGTGAGTTCTTTCTCCGCTACCACCCCCAGATCGACCTGGCCACCGGTCGGGTCGTCGCGGTCGAAGCACTCCTACGCTGGGCTCATCCCACACGCGGCGAGGTCACCCCCTCCGAGTTCGTCCCCTTGGCCGAAGAGACAGGCCTCATCGTCGCCATCGGCAAACAGGTCCTGACCGAAGCCTGTCGCCAGGCGGCGCGGTGGGCCGACGCCATCAGCGACCGAGCACCGCTGCGGATGGCGGTCAACGTCGGGCAACGCCAACTCGCCGAACCCGGATTCGCCACCTTGGTGTCCGACACCCTCGCCCACGCAGGCGTCCCGGCCTCGACGGTAGAGCTCGAGATCACCGAGAGCGCACTGATCTCCGAGTCCGGCCCCGCCGTCACCAACCTCCACAGTCTCCGCACCGTCGGTGTCGGCCTGGCCATCGACGACTTCGGCACCGGATACTCCTCCCTCGCCTACCTCCGACGTTTCCCCGTCAACCGTCTCAAAATCGACATGTCCTTCGTCGCCGGGCTCGGTCACGTCGACCGTGCCGAAGACAGCGGTGCCAGGGCCCTCGTGTCTGCTGCCATAAGCCTGGCCCACGCCCTGGGCCTCGAAGCCGTCGCCGAAGGCGTCGAAACAGAACACCAGCGAACATTTCTCGAAGCCGCCGGATGTGACCAGGCCCAAGGCTTCCTATGGACCGAGCCCCTCCTCCCCGACGAGGTCATCGTATGGCTCGACGCCGACACCACCAGACGCTCGTGACGGTCCGTGGACGATTGCGGCGCTCTACGATCTTCAGGGAGTCGGCGATGAGACGCCCAGCGAGTGCGGGATCAGTCGTTGGCGAGCGATCGCTCGACCGACGCCACCTTCTCGTGCATGGCGTCGTCGCGCTCAGTGCGGAGGTCGAGCTTCACCACGACGCTCACCCGGGGGGCGATCGACGCCACGTGCTCGATGCACCTCTGGATGAGACCGAGCACCTCGTCAAGATTGCCCTCAACGTTCGTGAACATCGAGTTGGTTTCATTTGCCAGCCCAGACTCGCGAACGATGCGAACCACCTCTGCCACGACCGGCCCGACCGAGCCTTCAACGGTGACGGCCGAGCCGCCCATGGGTGAGATCGAGAAGGCGGCAATGACGGTCATCCCTTGAAGCTACGCGGCGGGGATCTCTGCTGCGACTCTCCGAGAAGCCGCACCCGCCCCGTACCGCTACACCGATTTTCCACCCCGCGTGTCGCCTCCGGCAACTGGGAGTCGCTGGGCGACAACGGTCATGTTGACGCAGACGGTTACCCGTATCTCGCCGACCGGGCTACGGACATGATCCTCGTCGGTGGTGCCAACGTGTACCCCGCGGAGGTGGAGGCGGCACTGGACGAGCACCCGGGCGTCAGGTCCTGTTGCGCTCATCGGTCTCCCGCACGAGGACCTCGGCAGTGCGCCCCATGCCCTGGTCGAGCTCGCCGAAGACGTCAGCGACTACGAGCTCATCGCCTGGGTCCGGGAGCGCATAGCCCCCTACAAGGTGCCTCACTCCATCGAGCGCATGGCCGAACCGCTTCGCGACGACGCCGGCAAGGTGCGGCGCAGCCAGCTGCGTGCGGCCCGAGCCGACGACCATGACACGCCAACACCGCGGAGCGGGACAAGAATGTTGCCACCGGGACAATCGCCGGTGAGGGAGGATCACTGATGGCCGGGATGTTGGCAATGCCGGGACGGGAGCTGCGACGATCGCTGGGGGTGGAGACCGCCACCCGCAGGGTCCTGCTCGGCATGGTCGTACCCATGTGGCTGGGCGCCGGGTTCGCCGATTGGTGGTGCCATCGCCGCACACACATCGAGGACAACGCCGGCACTCGCGAGTCACTCATGCACCTGGCCATGCAGGCCGAGGCCGGGGTGCCCATAATGCTCGGTCTGCTCTTCGAAGCCAACGCCGGCGTCCTGGTTGCTTCCGCCGGCGCCGTGGTGCTCCATGATGCCACTGCTTTGTGGGACGTCGCCTACGCCGAGAAGCGTCGAGACATCACCTTCGTCGAACAACACATCCACAGCTTTTTGGAGATCTCGCCGCTGATGGCGACCGCACTGCTCGCCGCCCTGCACTGGGATCAGGTGGCCGCGTTGTTCGGCAAAGACCGCAGTCCCCGGGCGCTGCGTCTCCGGCCGAGGCGGGGACCGCTCGAAGCCAAGCAGCGGATAGGACTGATCGTCGTGGCCACCATGGGTGGGTTGCTGCCCCAGATCGAAGAGCTGTGGCGCTGTGCGCGCGTCAACCCGTCCCCCACCGAACGGCCAGTCCCCGCCGCCTGACCAGCCGGGGCGGGGTGCTACCCGGGGCTCAGCCGGTTGAGCAACCCCTGGAGCTGGGCGATGACCTGGCGGTGCTCGTGTTGGAGACGTTGCAGCTCGCCGAGCAGGACCAGTGCCTTGTCACGGTCGATGGTGGCCGCCTGACCGGGGCTGAGCATGGCGATCGACCGGCGCAGGTTCTCGACGCTGTGTGGCTCGATCGGGTCGTCGAACAGAGCCATGCCTGACTGTAGCGAACGTATGTTCGCCCCTGGCAGCAGGTCGTCTAACTGGTGACGAGCCCACCACCGACGGGCTCAATGCCCAGGTCTCGGTAGGTGACCAGACGGAAGTAGGGGATCGACCGCTGTTCGAAGAACCGGGCTGCCACCTCGCCGCGATCGACAAGCGTGACGGCGGCCACCACGGTGGCCCCCAGGGCGGTGATTGCTTCGTAGGCCTTCTGGATGGAGCCACCGGTGGTCACCACGTCGTCGACCAGAAGGACCCGCGTCCCCTCACCGACCGATGCGCCTTCCACCAGGTTGTTCGTGCCGCGGCCCTTGGGCTCCTTGCGGACCACGAACCAGTCCTTCTTGGCCAGGACGGCAACGACGTGGGCGAACTGATCGGCACCCATGGTCAAGCCCCCGATGGCGTCGAAGTCGATGCCGCTGGCGCTGTCGATGAGCGCCTGGCACGCTTCTTGGAGGTCCTCGCCGCGACAGAGTGCGGCTTTGCCGTCGATGAAGTCCCGGCTGAGATCCCCCGAGGCCAGCACGACAGGCTCGGGAAGTCGGAGCAGTCCCCGGCTTCGAACGGTTTCGATCATGCGTTCTCGACGGCTGGTCAGAGTTCGCTCCCCTTGCTGGTTGGTGGCGTGGCCGCACCATGGACCTTGGACAGGATCCAATCCTTGCATGTCGCCGGTACACCACGCAGGAGGTACGGCGTGACGGGCAACCGGGTGCCGTGAACGCCACGTGCTGCGCTTGGGACCGCACCCCGTCGCCACCGGTACTCCTCTCTGGCCGGGCGGCGACGGCCTACGCTCAGCGGTGTGGTGGGGTCACACGAGCCCCGGCCCGACTTCGAAAGGGACTCCATGGGATCCAATGACTTGATTCCCACTGGTCATTGCTGGTGCGGATGCGGAGCGACGACGGGACTGGCCGCATTCTTTGTGGAAGACCACGAGACGCTGGCGACAATGGCGGTGATCGACATCGAATACGGAGGAACGCCGTCGTTCCTCCTCGAGCACGGCTTCGGGCCGGAGGGCCGAAACCCGATCGAAGAGCTGAAGGGTTAGTTCAGTTCGCTCCCACGAGTCCTCCTCACGGGTCCACCTCAGGGCACGGTCGTCGGATGCGTCCCGCCCGTAGCACCGCCTGTAGCACCGCCCGTGGTGCTCGTTGTTTGCGCTGAGGGCGTCGGAGCTCGCGGCAAGGGCATCGGTGGGGTCGTGACCGTGACACCACCGGCGCCCGATCCAACCCCGGTAATCGTCGTGGTGGTGTTGCCGGTCACCTGCGACCCGCCCGACGATGTTGTTGCTGTGGTGGTTCCTCCTCCTCGTTGTCTTTCGTCGGTGGTGGTCGAGTTGGGTTCGCTGCCATGGGCAACGGTCGTGGTGGTTGCCGCGCTGCCACCCGACGCCCGGCCGGTCGATGGGACCCTTGGCGCTTGGACCGGGGTGCCGGTTCGGTGCTCGACGACCGGTTCTTGATAGAGCGGGCCCGACAAGGTGATGAAGCGGTGGAAGTCCCCGAACCCGGCGGCAAAGGTCCCCCGGTCGCCGCGCTGAATGGGGTGGTAGTTCCGGGATGGCAACCACGCCATTCCCAGCAGCACCAGAGCACCAGCGGCGGCGACGAGCCCCACACCGCGGACCACAGGACGACCGTCGGTCCGCTTCCACAGGAACACGCCACCCCGTTTCGCCGTGCTGACCAGCATCAACAAGATCCCGGCGATGGGGATGGCGAGTACCAAGATCTGCAGCAGGTCGGTGATCCCCATGATCGGGTTGCCCGTTGAGAGGCCATGACTGGCTTTGTGCCACAGCGAGGAGCCAGAGGACCAGGCGGTGCCCAGGATGCGGGGCAGGTGGATCAACACGATGAGCAACTCGACGGCCAGCAACGGGACCACGACGAGCACCCAGGCCGTCACTGCTCGTCGGACCCAGGGCTTGAGGAGGGTGACCCGCTCGTCTGGTTCGTGGCCGGGGACGAGGCTGCGGAGGATGGGCCCGATGCGAGCGAAGAGGTCGGGAACACCGGTCAGGTCGGCGACGATGTAGTAACCGTCGAGGCGGATCACCGGCAGGAGTTGGTGGACGATCTCGATGTGCTCGAGGATCACCAGGAGCAGGAGTGGCTCGAAGTGGGTGACGAAATAGCTCCCCAGCGTGGCCAGCACCACCATCACGTTGAAATAGATGCCCCCCAGGTCGGTTCGCAGGCGGGCTCGCTTGCCGAGGCGGTATGCGTCCGTGACGTCGGTGTAGAAGGCCGGGAACGCCAGATAGAGTCCGCAGCCCATCTTGCCCGGATGTCCGCCGCCGTAGCGGCAGGCGGCGGCGTGGCCGATCTCGTGGAAGGCGGCCGAGATGACGATGGCGGCGAACAGCGGCAAGAAGAATCCGGGGTGCTCGATCGACTGACGCAAGGCCTGAGACACGCCATGCTCGAAGAACAGCCAGATGTCTCCGGCGATGAACCCGGCCAGGGCCACCACCATCACCGGAGCCACGAAGAGCGGCTTGAACGTCGCTCCCAGCACGTTTGAAGTCCGCTCGGAGATGACCGAGGCCCTGAACCGAAGTGCCAGGAACGGATCCTTCTTCTTTGCGGTCGGACTTGTCCCGTCGGCCGCCGCCAGGACACCGAGCGGGCGAAGCTTTTCCTCCACCAGGAATTGCACCTGGCTGCCGTCGAGTCCCCTGTGGATCTCGGCGCCGACCTGCTCGGCGATCTGCGTCACGCTGCGCTGCCCGTCAGCCTTGGCGGCGAGGGAGTACAGCAACGGGGGCAGTTGCAGTACCTGGCCATCCGCCCGGCGCACCAGCGACGGTGGTTCTTTGTAGCCGGAGCCTTCGTACTCGCCGATCAGGTCCACCCCGTCAGCAAGCTTCGGGGGTGTCGCCTCGCACCGCTTCTCAGCAGTGTCCGAGGGACTCTCAGCCAGCGTCATCGCACGCCTCGAGTCGCATGGCGCCGCTCTGGCTCAGAGCTCTCTACGTTCTTCGAGGGTAACTGTTCAGGCCTGATTTTTGGTTATGCGGTTCGGGGGAGCTGCCAGGGATTGTGTTCGAAGAGTTGTACGAGGATGTCGTAAGGGTTGAGGTGGTGTTTGCGGCCGGTCTCGATGTAGGAGCG
>JALZAH010000614.1 GCA_030948425.1 Actinomycetota bacterium | reverse complement strand
GGCCGGCACCGACCCTCGGGCCGGCACTAGCACCTGGGGAAGCGTGGTGGAGACCACGGGTGGCGGATGTGGGGGATGGGCCAGCTGGGGTGCGGCGTGGACCCAACCGATGAGCGTGCTTCCGTAGCCCACAGACCGGGTGAGGGGCATCGGGTGAGATCCGTCGGCTCTGGTGACGATCAGGGTGTTCCCGCGCTGGACGGAAGTGCCCTCAACGGTCGTTCCCGGGACGGCCTCGTTCACCACGATGTGGCTCCCGTCGGGGGAGTAGACGGCGCTCTTGTAGGTGACTCCGGGAGAGTCGCGAAACAGAACCTTGGTCCGTCCACTGGGGACAGAGACGGCTTCGATCTTGGCTGACGAGTCAAGAGAGTCATCGCTGGCGTGGACCGAAGTAACCAGGATCGTCCGCCCGTCAGGGGCCCACGAGAGGTTCGGCACCCCCTCTGGGGAGTTGTCCCACGAGGTCAACCGTCGCGGACGTCCGCCCGCCGCTGACACCAGGTCTAGGCTGTCCTCGCTCGGGGTCGAAGGAAAGGCGGAAGGCTGGAAGGCGCCGTAGACGAGGGTCTTCCCGTCCGGGCTCCACGCCACGTTGCCGATGGCGTCGGCGACCACTCGATGAGGGTCCGAGCCGTCGGCGTTGACGACCCACAGCCCCGGGTTTCCGTCCTGGCCGGAGGCCGGATCGTAGACCGCCAGGCTGAAAGCGATCTTCGTCCCCGCCGGGTTCCAAGCGAGGCGACCCGTCGGGTCGCCCACGAAGTGCCAGACAGCCCGCTGGTCGCTGCCGTCGCTCGATGCCGTGTACACGGTGCCATAGCTGGGGGTTGCCCGGTTCTGGCCGGTGGTGTACGCGAGGCGCGTGCCCTCAGGCGAGGGGAAGAAGCCGAGGCCGAGGGCTTGAAGCGACGAACTGGCTGGGTGGTCATCGGAGCCATCTCCGTTCACGATGCAGACCTGGTTGTCTCGACCACCGCAGTAGCCTTGGAACACGATGGCTGACGGCGGTGTTGGCGAGGACCCGCAGGCTGCGGCGACGCTTAGCACCAACACAACCACGATTACAGCGCCGGTCCATCGCTCCAAGAGGTGACGGCCCCCCAGGGCGGAAAGGTCAACCCCAAGGTCGTCGGCCGACGTTGTGCTACCCGAAGTAGGCGGGTGCGCCGGGGACGACGAGACCACCATTGACCGAAGATACCGCCCCGGGCTCCCAACACCGGAACGTCTGCGCCTGCCAGGAATGGTCATGGACGGTGCGTGTCGCCGTCCACGCCCGGCTGTGCCGCAAGACGAACCCCTTACGGGAACGGCCAAGGTCAGGTGGGGTGGCCGTCGGAGGGTGTCCCGTAAGCCTGTCCCGCTTTAATGCCCGCTGGCGGGGGCTAACCGCTACAGGGTCTGGCCCGTCGATCGGAGCGGCGCGCAGGTACTGGTAGACCGTCTCGCGGCTGACGCCGAGTTGCCGGGCGAGGGCAGCCTTGGGCACACCCTCGGCCGCCCGGCGGCCCAGCTCGGCCACCTGGTCGTCGTTCAAGGACCTCCGCCGGCCCCGGTAGGCGCCTCGGGCCTTGGCCAGGGCGATGCCCTCGCGTTGGCGTTCCCGGATCAGGGAGCGCTCGAACTCGGCGAAGGCGCCCATCACCGACAGCAGCAGGGTGCCCATGGCGTTGTCGTCGCCGGTGAAGCTCAACTGCTCGGTGACGAAGTCGACCTGGACACCTTTGGCGTTCAGCTGGCGCACGACCTGGCGTAGGTCGTCGAGGTTGCGGGCCAGGCGGTCCATAGAGTGCACGACCACGGTGTCACCGTCGCGGACGAAGCCGACCAGGGCCTCAAGCTGCGGCCGGCGCACGTCTTTGCCCGACGCCTTGTCGGTGAAGGTGCGATCCAGGGCGATGCCGTCGAGTTGGCGCTCGACGCGCTGGTCGAGGGAGCTCACCCGAATGTAACCGACCCGCTGACCAGCCATCACCGCTCCTCCCACCCAAGGTGTCAGGCTGAACGCTAAGACCTCCCAGGTTACCTGTCAATCAAGGCGAATCGGGACCTCATCCTGACGGTCCGGGCCGCCGGTGCCCTGACGTCAGGTTGGGTGCACCCCATTGCCACCCTCGGCGTGGCGTGGGGAGGGTCCGCGATCGCCTACGGCCGG
>JALZAH010000592.1 GCA_030948425.1 Actinomycetota bacterium | reverse complement strand
GCCATGAACCCGACGATCAGGCCGAGGGCGACGGTCAGGTAGCGGGCGTCGGCGTCGGGGGCGACTCCGTGGCCGTGCCCGACGTGGCCATCGTGTCTTCCGTGACCGCTCGGCTCGTGGCGGTGGTCGTCGTCGTAGCCGTGACCCTCGTCGGTCACGAGGTCGGGTCGTCGTGGAGGCGGACGGAGCTCGTGTGGCCGGTGTGGGCCAGGCCGACGTCGAGCAGGAGGCGGACGTGGGAGTCGGCCAGGCGGTAGAAGCTCATCCGGCCCGCCCGGCGCACCTGTACCACCCGATGCGCCCGCAGCAGGCGCAGGGCGTGGCTCACCGACGACTCGTTCAGGCCGGTGGCCGCCGCCAGGTCGCACACGCAAAGCTCACCGGCTTCGAGCAGGCTGGTGAGGAGCCGGAGCCGACCGGGGTCGGAGAGAAGGCCGAACACGTCGGCCAGGTCGCTCACGTCGTCGTCGGGGGGCATGGCGGCACGTACCGCCTCGACCCGCTCGGGGTCGACGACTCGCACCTCGCAGCCGTCCAGCGAACCCATCCTCTCGGCCACACTGCCTCCATGTCTGCACCGCTGTTCAGACGTCGAGACTACGTGCTGCGGCGGCGGTCGGCAACAGAGGCATGCGCGCCGATAGAGACGGGGACTAGGCCCCGAGTGCCTTGCGTACGGCGCTCAGGCGGTCAGGCTCGACGCTCCACCACATCCACCGGCCCCGCTTCTCGCCCACGAGCAACCCGGCCTCGGAGAGCACCCTGGTGTGATGCGAGACGGTGGGCTGGCTCTTGGCCAGCGGTCCTTCGAGGTCACAGGAGCACACCTCCACCTGGGAGGCGACGAGGGACAGCAGCCTGAGCCTGACAGGGTCGGCCAAGGCGGCGAGGACCCGGGCCAGGTCGCCGGCCTCGCTCTCGCTGAGCGGTGCGTCGACGACCGACGACACGCAGAGGTCGTCGATACAGCACTGCGGGTTCGTCGCCGTCTTGGCCATACCAGCCATCCTTACGTATTGACATCTGTCGATGTAGGAGTCATAGTGGCTATCGACAATCGTCAATCTATCAGGAGGGTCTGCCCGTGTCACGAGTGCAGCTTGCGATCAACGTCGCCGACATCAATGAGGCCATCAACTTCTACTCCAAGCTCTTCGCCACCGAACCGGCCAAGGTCCGTCCCGGCTACGCCAACTTCGCCGTCGTCGACCCGCCCCTCAAGCTGGTGCTGATCGAGGACACCAACCAGACGCCGGGCACCTTGAACCACCTCGGCGTCGAGGTGCCTTCCACCGAAGACGTGGCCGCCGCCCAGGCCAGGCTGGCAGGCGAGGGTCTGGCCACCGCCACCGAGGAGCAGATTGCTTGTTGCTACGCGGTGCAGGACAAGGTGTGGGTCGACGGCCCCGGCGGTGAGCCGTGGGAGATCTACACCGTCCTGGCCGACACCGACATGCCAGCCGGGCAGCTTCGCTCTGCCGACCCGGGCCAGGCGGCCTGCTGCGCCACCCGGCCCGACCTCGCCGGCGCGGCACCCAACACGTGCGGCTGAGCACCGGAGCTGTGTCGTGAGCGACGTGATCGCTGAACACCCGGCACCGGGGACCGACGCCGGAAGCCCCGTCGTGGCCCGCCTGTCTTTCCTCGACCGGTTCCTGCCGGCGTGGATCATCGCCGCCATGGCCCTGGGCATCGGCCTGGGCCGGGCCATCCCCAGCCTCAACACCCACCTCAACGCCATCCAGGTCACCTCGGGAACCTCGTTGCCGATCTTCGTGGGGCTGCTGGTCATGATGTACCCGGTGCTGGCCAAGGTCCGCTACGGCGAGCTCGGCTCGGCGGCTCGGGACCGCCGGATGCTGGTGTCGTCGCTGGTCTTTAACTGGGTCATCGGACCGGCCGTCATGTTCGTCCTCGCCTGGCTGTTGCTTCCCGACCAACCCGCCTACCGAATCGGGCTCGTCATCGTCGGCCTGGCTCGCTGTATCGCCATGGTCCTCATCTGGAACGACCTCGCCGGCGGAGACCGGGAGGCCGCCGCAGTCCTCGTCGCTGTCAACGCGCTGTTCCAGATCGTCGCCTTCGCCATTCTCGGTTACTTCTACCTCAAGGTGCTCCCCGGCTGGCTCGGCCTCAACACCGTCGGCCCGCATCTCTCGGTCGGGAGGATCGCCGAGACCGTCGCCATCTTTCTGGGCGTGCCGCTCGTCGCCGGGTTCCTCACCCGGACGCTTTCGGAACGGGCTCGGGGCCGGGAGTGGTACGAGACGAAGCTGCTGCCCCGCCTCGGTCCGTTCGCCCTCTACGGGCTGCTCTACACCATCGTCATCCTCTTCGCCCTCCAAGGCCACACCATCACCAGCCACCCCGGAGACGTGGCCCGCATCGCCCTGCCGCTGCTCGCCTACTTCGCCATCATGTGGTTCGGGGCGTTCTCCTGGGGTCGGGCCATCGGCCTGCCCTACGACCGCACCGCCACCCTGGCGTTCACCGCCGCGGGCAACAACTTCGAGTTGGCCATCGCCGTGGCCATCGGCGTGTTCGGGGTGACCAGCGGCCAGGCTCTCGCCGGGGTCGTGGGACCGCTCATCGAGGTTCCCGTCCTCGTCGGCCTCGTCTACGTGGCCCTGTGGGCTCGACGACGGTTCTACCCGAGGACAATCGCTCGAGGAGCCGGGTCATGACCGGCCGCGGGCGGCGCGACCCCGTCGCCCAGGGCCGCCTGGCAACCGAGATCGCAGACCTTGCCGCCGAGTTCGACGGCATTCTCTCTGTCGAGACCGTCGAGCGGTACTGACCGGATCGCTCGACCACTACTCCGTCGCCCGCATCCAGGCCACCTGTCGCGGTTCGGGTTCGGCGTCGCACCGCGAACGGCTCCGAGCCCTCGCCCAAGTCCAAGGAGCCACCATGGAGGAAGTCCCCGAGGTCCTCTTCGTCTGCGTGCACAACGCCGGGCGGTCACAGATGGCCGCCGCCCTCCTCGACCACCACGCCCACGGCCGAGTGCATGTCCGCTCCGCCGGGTCCGAGCCCGCCGACCGCCTCAACCCGGCTGTCGTCCAGGCCATGACGGAGATCGGCCTCGACGTGTCGGCCGAGCTCCCCAAGCCCCTGACCGACGAGGTGGCCCGAGCCGCCGACGTGCTTGTCACCATGGGCTGCGGTGACGCCTGCCCGCTCTACCCCGCCAAGCGCTACCTCGACTGGGACCTCACCGACCCGGCCGGACTCCCCATCGAGCAGGTCCGGGTCGTCCGTGACGACATCGACCAACGAGTCCGAGAACTGCTGGTCGAACTGACCCATGAACCGAATCGTTGACGAGAGAGACCACCAGGAGCGGGATCGAGGACCCGAGACCATCCGGCGGCGGTACGCCGACTCCGCAACCAGCACCGCGGCCGGTGAGCACGACGAGGCCCGAGCCGTCGAGGCGTCAGCGTGCGCCACGCCGCCGCCTCGACCGCAGACCCCGAGGGCCGGATCGTCTTCGGTGCCGACCTCTACCGGAGCGGTCTGCGATCTCGCCGATCCTCACCATGGTGACGATACCGCTTGACCTTCCCCTGCAATGGAAGGTTGATGATGGGGGTCATGCACGTCGAACTTCTGTACTTCGAGGGCTGCCCGAACTGTCCAACGGCCGAGGCCCGGTTGCGTGAGGCCCTGGCCGCGCTCGGGCAGCGGTCGGTGGCGGTGACCTATCAGGTGGTGTCAAGCCCCGAGCAGGCGGAGCGGGTCGGGTTCCGGGGCTCGCCGACGATCCTCGTCAACGGGACCGATCCGTTCGCCCGACCCGATGACCCGGCTGGCTTCGCCTGCCGCCTGTACCGCCACGACGACCACGTGCCCACGGTGGAGCAGATGAGGGCGGTGCTCTCCGATGTGCGATGACCGGGATGTCCCGGCGGGGTGGCCCATCTCCACCGTCGGCGGCGATGGGGTCTCCGCTCAGCTCTTCGAGGCCGGTCCGCCTGCCTGCTGAGTGGTCACAGGAACCGCGGAGATGAAGGAGGGGAACAAGAAACGCTGCGAAGTGGGGTCATCGACAGGCCACCTATGGGTACTGTTTTGTGGTGGAAGCGGGTGGCCGGGTGGCGGGACCGCACTGGTGGTCCGTCCAGCCGCCGGATACCGACACCCCACCGCTGAGCGCTCTGCGGGCCTATGTCGAGATCGTTGTGGTCTTCGGAGCATTCTTTGCTGCGGCGATCGCCGCGGCAACCTTCAGCCTCGCCGGCCACGATCCGCTCAATCCGGTGCGAGGCTGGACGCAGGCGGTCCCCGCATCGATGTCTCAGGTCGCCACCACGGTCCTCTGTGTGCTTGTCCCGGTGCTCTTGGCCAGCCGCCGAGGGTCAGGGGCTGCCGATCTTGGCCTGATCAGACCGGGCACCGTCAAGCTGTCGACAGGTATCAGGATCGCTGCTTGGGCAGTCCTGGCTCTCATCGTTGGAGCCGTCGTGACCGGCGACCTGGCCACCGGCGGCCTTTCGGAAGGTCCGTTCTCCTACCCCAGGCTGACGCTCAACCTCTTCCACGCTGCCCAAGCCGGCTTCCTCGAAGAGATCATCGTGCTCGCCTTCGTCGTCACCACCCTCGAACAGGCCCGACGTCCGCGCCCAGAGATCATCGCCGCGGCCCTTCTCCTCCGGGCCAGCTATCACATCTACTACGGAGCGGGCGTGGCTGGCATCTTCATCTGGGCGTCGGTGTTTCTATGGCTGTACCTGCGCTTCCGCACCATCGTGCCCCTGATCATCGTCCACTCCAGCTGGGACGTCCTCATATTCCTTGCTCACCGTTGGCACTTCATCGCCGGCATCGAAGTCGTGGCCGTCGTCGCTCTGTTCGCTACCGCACTGATCCTCTGGCTCATCGGTCGCCAAGCGGGCAACGAGCCCATGCCGATGCTGGCTGCGCCCGGTTGGTACCCAGATCCCGGTGGGAGCGGCACCTGGCGTTGGTACGACGGTCGGACCTGGGTCCCTGAGCCTGAGCCATACTGGGAGCCGAACCCGCCGAGCGCGACTCCGTAGGACCGAGACGCGATCACGACCCACACGCAGCGAAGAGGTCATCAGGTAGGTCGTTCGACGCGACAATCTCGACAATGGGCCCGGCGTCGCCGCCAGTGGCCTGTGCCTTTCCCCGAGGGTCTCGGAGTCAGGTGCCGACGTAGGTCGCCAGGTGCTCCCCGGTGAGGGTGGAGCGGGCGACGACGAGGTCAGCGGGGGTACCCTCGAAGACGATCCGGCCGCCGTCGTGACCGGCGCCGGGGCCGAGGTCGATGATCCAGTCGGCGTGCGCCATGACCGCCTGATGGTGCTCGATGACGATGACCGACTTGCCGGAGTCGACGAGCCGGTCGAGCCGGTCGAGCAGCTGCTCGACGTCGGCGAGGTGCAGGCCGGTGGTCGGCTCGTCGAGGATGTAGACGCCGCCCTTGTCGGCCAAGCGGGTGGCCAGCTTGAGCCGCTGCCGCTCGCCGCCGGACAGTGTGGTGAGCGGCTGGCCGATGCTGAGGTAGCCGAGCCCGACGTCGGTGAGCCGGTCGAGGATGGCGTGCGCGGCCGGCGTGCGCGCCTCGCCGGCGCCGAAGAACTCCTCGGCCTCGGTCACCGACATGGCGAGCACCTCGCTGATGTCGTGGCCGCCGAGGTGGTGGTCGAGCACCGTTGCCTGGAACCGCTTCCCCTCGCACTCCTCGCAGGTGGTGGCCACGCCGGCCATCACCGCCAAGTCGGTGTAGATGACGCCGGCGCCGTTGCAGTTGGGGCAGGCGCCCTCGGAGTTGGCGCTGAACAGCGCCGGCTTCACGCCGTTGGCCTTCGCGAACGCCTTGCGGATCGGGTCGAGCAGTCCGGTG
>JALZAH010000589.1 GCA_030948425.1 Actinomycetota bacterium | reverse complement strand
GGCCGGCAGCGCCCGCACGAAGAGGGCCAGCAGCTTGGTGGCCACCGAGACCAGCGGGGGGAATACCTTGTCGAGCAGCACCCCCACGCCGGTCTCCAGGCCGGGCAGGAGGCCCTTGATGGCCTGGTTGAGCGGGGCGCTGGCGGTGCTGGCCGCCAGGTAGAACCGGGTCTTGACGCTCGACCACAGGCCGGTGAGGGTCTCGGTAGCCATCTTCTCGGCGGTCCCGGCCCGCATCCCAAAGAGGATTTCGAGGAACTTGTCCGAGCTGACCTGTGCTCCCGCGCCCCGGGCCCGGAACTGGGCCATGGTCATCCCCGACGCCTTCTCGATCGCGGGCCCTACATTGACGCCCGCCTGGACGAGCTGGTTGATGTCCTGCTGCATGAGCACGCCCGCGGCGGACATCTGGCTGACGGCCAGGCCGACCGAGGCGACGGTCTGGGCGCCTCCACCGGCCGCCGCGGCTACGTCGGCCACGCCGACGATGCTCTTTCGCAGCTTGTCGCCGGCCACACCAGCCGAGGAGAGCTGGGTGGTGACCTGTAGGAGCTGCTTGATGTCGAACGGAGTCTTGGGGTCGGTCTTCTTCAGGAAGTCGAAGAGGTCGGCCGCCTCCTTTGCCGAGCCGGTCAGCGACTCCAACTGGATCTTCGACTGCTCGATGCTCGCCGCGGTCTTGACCCCGAAGATCACCGCCGCGCCGGCCGCCGCGGTGAAGCCGAGCGCGGCTGCCTTCAGCCCGCCGACCAGCTTGGAGCGGAGGGTGTCGGACATGCTCGACAGCCTGGAGTCGGCCCGCCCGGCCATCGCCGCCAGCTCGTCGTTGGCCTTGGACATCGACCGGATACCGGCGGTGCCCTCCCCCGCCCCAGTCTTCCCCGCCTTGGACATGGAGGCGGTGGTGGCCTCGACCGCGGCGCGTGCCTTGGTGGCCGGGCCCGACATGTCGTCGATGAACCGCCCACGGATGATGAGCTCGTCGCCGAAGTCGCTCCCCGACACCTAGATTTCACCCCTCTCGTGGTCCCAGCGGCGGTGCAGCCGGACGGAGCCCCAGAAGGCGGCGCCGCGGATGAGGCGACGGTAGGCGTGGTGTTCGTCGAGAATGTCGATGGGGTCCATGCCGAACGCTCTCGCCATCACCCCTGCCATAGCGACCTCATCGTCGGCGATGAGGTCTTCGACTAGCTCTCGGTAGGGTCCAAGCCGTCGATGTCCTGACCGTGGTTGGTGGCGGCGATGAGCTTGATCGCCACGGCCTCGATGTCCGCGTCGTAGCCGTAGAACTTGCGCACCACGTCCGTCACGTCCAGCTTGCCGCCGGGCTTGCGCGGGCCGACCTTCAGCACGCCCCACAGCCACGGGCTCTTGAAGGTGACCGGCTTGCCCTGGTCGTCGGTGACCACATCGCCGTCGATGAGGATGGCTTCGCAGGTGTCGGCCACCAGCAGCCAGGCCGTGAGGGCCGAGGCCTTGACCTGGAGCTCGGGCGTGTCCCCGGTCTGGCGCTGCACGATGCGCTCCCAGCGCTCGCGGTCCTCGACGGAGATGTCGGTGCGGAACCGGACGCTGTAGCCGGGACGGGAGGGGACGGGGACGGTGATGGGCGGCTTGACGATCTCCGTCGCCATGTCCCGCTCGAGGCGCTGGAGCGGCGACAGGCCCGACTCCCGCGTCTCGTCGTCGTCGTCGTCCTCCAGGCCCGGGACGGCGGCGAGGCGGGGGTCGACGAAGGTCACGCGACCCCGCTGACGGCAAACGTCAGCTGGAACATGGACGGGTCCGCGCTGTTGGCGTCGGACTCGCTCGGGTTCACGCCCTTCAGCAGGCACGTCCAGACGAGCGGGGAGCCGACCACCAGCCCGTTGCTGTCGGTGGGGGACTGGCTCACCGTGGTCTCCCAGTCGAGCACCCGGGTGAGCATGAGCCGGACCAGCTCCCAGTCCCGGTCGGGCTTGAGGCCGCGCCGCACCACCAGGTCGGTGTAGGTCCGGTGG
>JALZAH010000572.1 GCA_030948425.1 Actinomycetota bacterium | reverse complement strand
CACCGGATCAGCGGTGGCGACACCTCCGGGCGCGGCGATGAGGACCAGGGCGACAAGGCTGCCGACCACCGTCCGCTTCGCCGAGGGACCCACACGATGGGGGTCCACTGCGAGCAGCTTCCCGATGAACGTCAAGAGAGCGATCAACGTAGCATCGCTGCTGCGGAGGCGCCAAGGCGGACGCCGCCGGCGTCGGGCAAGATTGTGACCCGGGCGGGGGGCCATGGGCGGACGGCGCCGGCGGGCATACTCACCGGGTGGAGATCTCCGCCAAGTCCGACTACAGCATCCGGGCGCTCGTCGAGCTGACTGCCGCTGGTGGCGGCCCGTGCAAGGTGAGCGACCTGGCGTTCCGTCAGGGCATCTCGCCACGCTTCTTGCAGAACCTGTTGCTGCAGCTCCGGCGGCGGGGCCTGGTCCACAGCCAGCGCGGTGCGGAGGGTGGTTACCGCCTGGCCCGCCCCCCCGAGGTGATCACCCTGGCCGACGTGTTCTGCGCCGTCGACGGACCTCTGGCCGACGTGCGCGGCGAACGGCCTGAAGATCTGGACTATCCGGGGCGCGCCGCCGTCCTCCCCGAGATGTGGATGGCTGTGCGGGTCAGCATCCGCCGGGTCCTCGAGGAGGTGACGGTGGCCGACGTCGCCGCCCGGCGGCTTTCGCCCTCGGTGCAGCACCTCGTCGATGCACCCGACGCGTGGAAGTCCGACCCGGATCGCTGAGAGGACGGGCCGGCATGCCCCGCTCGGGACTCGTCACGACACCACCAGATCACGACACCACCAGATCACGAAACCACCAGGGCGGTGAGGCGGTGCAGGGCCTGGTCGAGGACGGCCGGCTGCTTGCAGAAGGCCAGGCGCACGAACGGGCGGCCGGCCTGCTTGTCGTCATAGAACGTGGCGCTCGGCACCCCGACGACCCCCGCCCGCCCTGGGAGCTCCCGGCACAGGGTCGTGCCGTCGTCGTAGCCGAAGCTGGCGGCGGTGACGGTGGCGAAATAGGTGGCGGCGGGTCGGAGCACCTCGGCCCCGGCGGCACGGAGTCCGTCACAGAGGACATCACGGCGCTCCTTCAGGTCGGCCCCAATCCGAGTGAACCAGTCGTCGCCGAGGCCTAGCCCCACAACCACAGCCGGTTGGAACGGGGCGCCGTTCACATATGTCAGGAATTGCTTGACGGTGCGCACGGCGGCGATCAGGGGTGCCGGTCCGCACGCCCAGCCCACCTTCCAACCGGTGAAGGAGAACGTCTTGCCCGCGCTGGAGACGGTGACGGTCCGCTCGGCCATGCCCGGCAGGGTGGCGAGGGGGACGTGACGGCCCTCGAAGATCAGGTGCTCGTAGACCTCGTCGGTGACGGCCAGCAGGTCGTGGTCGACACATAGTCCGGCGATGGTTGACAGCTCGTCGGGTCCGAACACCTTGCCCGTCGGGTTGTGAGGGCTGTTGAGCAGGATCAGTCGAGTCCGTGGCGTGATGGCCTCGGCCAGCCGGTTCGGATCGAAGCTCCACGTCGGCGCCTCGAGTGGCACCACCCTCCGTTGGGCTCCGGCCAGGGCGATCGCCGCTGCGTAGGAGTCGTAGTAAGGCTCGAATGTCACCACCTCGTCGCCGATCTCACACAGGCCCATGACTGCCGCAGTGATCGCCTCGGTGGCCCCAGCGGTGACCAGGATCTCGGTGTCGGGGTCGAACGCCTGCGCATAGAAGCGGCGCCGATGCTCGGCGACGGCGTCGCGCAGCGGAGCGATCCCCGACCCCGGCGGATACTGGTTGTGACCGTCGCGGATGGCGGCGACGGCCGCTTCGGCGACGGAGGACGGGCCGTCGGTGTCGGGGACCCCCTGTCCCAGGTTTATCGAACCGGTCCGGGTGGCCAGCGCCGACATCTCGGCGAAGATGGTCGTCCCCAGCCCCTGCAGTCTGGAGGACAGGTAGGGGACACGGTCGCCGGTCCCCGGAGGTCTGGGGGCCGGTGATGCCGATGCGGTCGTTGGGTTGGTAGCCACGCCGCCATCATCGTCGAGGGGGCCGGCGATGACACCCGTAGTATGCGCCCCGGCAGATTGGACGTGCCCCGCCGGGGCGACGAGGCCCTCGTTCTCGGAGGTGGCATGCAAGACCGGTTCGGCGATGTGACGGTGCAGGTGGACGACGACCATGTGGCGACCGTGGAGATCCACCGGCCCCCTGCCAACTTTTTTGACGTCGCCCTGATCACGTCCCTCGCCGATGCCTACCGGGTCATCGACGACGACCCTGACGCCCGGGGGATCGTGTTGTGCTCCGAGGGACGCCACTTCTGCGCCGGTGCGGATTTCAGCGCCCAGAGTGATGTCCAGCCGCTGGGCAAGACGCTCACCGCTTCGCTGTACGCCGAGGCGGTCAAGGTGTTCTCGGCGGCGACACCGGTGGTGGCCGCTGTGCAGGGTGCGGCCATCGGCGGTGGTCTGGGGCTGGCCTGCTCCGCGGACTTCCGCGTCGGCTGTCCCGAGGCTCGCTTGGCCGCCAACTTCTCCCGGCTGGGCTTTCATCAGGGTTTCGGGCTGAGCGTGACCCTGCCCCGGATCATCGGCGAGCAACGTTCGCTCGAGTTGCTTCTCACCGGGCGGCGGATCACCGGTCAGGAGGCGTCGGCCATGGGTCTGATCGACCGGCTCTGGCCCCAGGATCAGGTGCGCGCCGAGGCCCATCGCCTGGCCGCCGAGATCGCCGCCGCCGCCCCCTTGGCCGTGCGGTCCATCCGGGCCACCCAGCGTGGCCACCTGGCTGGCCTGGTGCGTGACGCCACGGTGCGAGAGGACGCCGAACAGGTCCGCTTGCGCGATACGGAGGACTTCGCCGAAGGGATCGCGGCCAGCGCCGAACGGCGGGATCCAGTGTTCAAGGGTTGCTGAGCCGCCGACCCCCGCCGTCTTGGAGCTCAGAGCTTGTGCAGGGCGCCGCTGACGCCGAGAACGACACCGGCGACCAGCAGGGCGATCATGCAGAAGGCAAAGACGAGGTCCGCCTTGCGGGTCTTCAGACCGTAGATGCCCAGGATCTGGGCCACGACCAGGCACGCCCCGGCCGCATAGAGCTCGGTCACGTGCTCTGGCAGGCCCCGCCGAGCCAGATCGATGGGACATGGTCGCGGCTCGGCATCCGGCGAAGATTAGTCCTCGGGGGCCGAAGGGTCAGGTATCCCGCCCGCGTCCTCCGACCACAGGCCCGAGGCCCGGGCTTCATCGAGCATCCACGCCCACGTCCCGTTCCGAACGGCACTCGACGACACCGACCGGTGAGCGGGATGGATGTCGAGGACCTGCACCCCGCTGTGCCGGTCGTCGGGGAGGGGAAACGGCGGCCGGGGGGCGACCAGGATCAGCGGAAGCACTTCGAGTGCGTCGTCGCGGCGGGAGGTTGAACCCCCGTACCAGACCGGGTCGGTGATCTGTGCCCACTTGTCGGCACCGAGGATGACGGCTCCAGAACCGTCAGCGATATCGGCCAAGAGCTGATGGGGGGTGCTGTGGGCTCCAAGCCACCGGCGGGTGGCGGTGATGGCCTCGAGGACGGCGATGCGCTCGTCGGCGGTGGGGTGGTCCAGGGTCTCCTTGCCCAGCGCCACCCGGGAGATGACGAGGTCGACGCGGGCCAGGCCCGCCTGCTCCACGGCCGCCTCGGCGATGGCCAGGTGGGCGACGGTGGGCGGGTTGAACGTACCGGGGTAGACCCCCACAAGCCCATCGTCTGGGGACCGGCCGCCGGTCGGCATCTCGGTGTTCAGCGGACGGCCCATCAGGACAGAGTGCGGCGGACAACCTCGACAACGGCCGCATCGTCACTCGGGGAGGTGAGGGCGACATCGGCGCCGTCAACGGCGTCGTCGAGGGTGCCGGCGCCGGTGGCGCCGGCGGTGACGAGATCGGTGGCCTTGCCGGCTGAACGGTTCCACACCGTCACCTGGTGTGTCGTCTAGTACCGTCTAGTACCGGTAGGTGTCGGTCTTGAACGGACCTTCGAGGTCGACACCGAGATAGGCGGCCTGCTTCTCGGTGAGAGTCGACAGCTTGGCGCCCAACTTGTCGAGGTGGAGCCGGGCCACCTTCTCGTCGAGGTGACGGGGCAGGACGTAGACCCCGATCGGATACTCGTCGGTCTGGTTGAACAGCTCCATCTGGGCGAGGACCTGGTTGGTGAAGCTGGCCGACATGACAAAGCTCGGGTGTCCGGTGGCACAACCCAGGTTCACCAGGCGTCCCTCCGCCAGGACGATCACCGAGTGCCCGTCGGGGAAGTCCCAGGCGTCGACCTGGGGCTTGATGTTGGTGCGGGAGATCCCCTTCCAGCGGGCCAGGCCGGCCATGTCGATCTCATTGTCGAAGTGACCAATGTTGCAGACGATGGCGTTGTGCTTCATCTTCGACATCGACTCTGCGGTCAGCAGATCCCGGTTTCCCGTGGCGGTGACGAAGATGTCGGCGGTCTCCAGCGCGTCCTCGAGGGTCACGACCTGGTAGCCCTCCATGGCCGCCTGCAGGGCACAGATCGGGTCGATCTCGGTGATCAGCACCCGAGCGCCCTGACCGCGCAGGGACTGGGCGCAGCCCTTGCCGACGTCACCGAATCCGCAGATGACCGCCACCTTGCCGGCGATCATCACGTCGGTGGCCCGGAAGATGCCGTCGATGAGTGAATGGCGGCAGCCGTAGAGGTTGTCGAACTTGGACTTGGTGACCGAGTCGTTGACGTTGATGGCCGGGAAGCGCAGCTCGCCGGTGGCATGGCGCTGATAGAGGCGGTGGACGCCGGTGGTGGTCTCCTCCGACACCCCCTTGATCCCCTCGGCCATCTCGGTCCACAGATTCCCGTTTTCCCGCAGGGTGCGCTGCAGGGTGGCCAGGATGATCCCGTACTCCTCGGTGTCGTCGGGGCCCAGCTCGGGCACCTTGTTGTCGCGCTCGCACTCGGCGCCCAGGTGGACCAGCAGGGTGGCATCGCCGCCATCGTCGAGGATCATGTTGGGACCTTTGCCGTCAGACCAACGCAGGGCCTGCTCGGCGCACCACCAGTACTCCTCCATGGTCTCGCCCTTCCATGCGAAGACGGGCACGCCGGCGGCGGCGATGGCGGCAGCGGCGTGGTCCTGGGTGGAGAAGATGTTGCAGGACGCCCAGCGGACCTCGGCGCCGAGAGCCACCAGCGTCTCGATCAGCACGGCGGTCTGCACGGTCATGTGCAGCGAACCGGTGATCCGGGCACCGGCCAACGGCTTGCTATCACCATACTCGCTGCGTAGCGCCATCAGCCCCGGCATCTCCACCTGGGCCAGGTCGATCTCGCGTCGGCCGAAGTCGGCGAGGGCGATGTCGGCGACGCGGTAGCTGACGCCGTCAGCGTCGGTGGTCTGGGTGTTGGGCAACAGTCTTGCTCCTCTGGAATGACGTCGCAGGGGCGCGACGCTGGCGGAGTGCCCATCGACCGCAGTGGGTCGGATGAGCGGTGCGCCGGTCCGGGGCCGTCTGGCCCTTCCCTTCAGGTCAGCCGAAGCAGGCCCATCCTAGAGGCCGGGACCGCCGGATGCCCGGTCGAGGCGTTGCTCAGTCAGGTGTCGGGTCGTTCCGAGAACGGTTTGCCCTTGTCGACCCGCGGCTCGGCGGGGAGGCCCAGGACCCGTTCACCCAGGATGTTGTGCTGGATCTCGTCGGTCCCGCCGCGGATGGACAGCGACGGACTGACCAGGAACGTCGTCTGCCACGGGTCGGGCGGGTCGGTGACCACGGTGGCGGCCGGGCCCCCAAGCTCCAGCGCCCGCTCGGCGAGCGCCTTGATCATCGCATTGGTCCGCAGCTTGGCCCCCGAGTCCTCCGGGCCGGGGGGTCGGCCGGCAGCCCGAGCCGCCCGGGAGCGCAGGGCGGACCACTGGCCGATTCGCAGATCGCTGTAGCTGCGCAGCACCCGGTCCCGCTGCGACGCGGTCATCGCCAACCGGTCCTCGTCGGGGCTGAACAGGGCCAGGATCTCGGGTCCGCTCATCCCCAGATCACCGGAGAGGGATCCCCGCTCGAACGACAGACAGGTGATGGCCACCTGCCATCCCTCTCCGACCGAGCCGACCCGATCGGTGTCGGCGATCACCACATCGTCGAGGAAGACCTCATTGAAGTGGGTGTCGCCGTTCATCTGGACGAGCGGCCGGATTGTCACCCCGGGCGCGGAGAGATCGACGCCGAACGCGGTGATCCCGGCGTGCTTGGGCACTGAGGAGTCGGTCCTGGCCAGCAGGAGGCCCCGCCGGGAGTAATGGGCCCGGCTGGTCCACACCTTCGCTCCCGAGACGCTCCAAGCGTCACCGTCGGGCACGGCGCGCGCCTTGAGGTTGGCCAGATCAGAGCCGGCGTCGGGCTCGGAGAACATCTGGCACCAGATCTCGTCGCCACTGCGCATGGCCGGAAGCCACCGGGACTTCTGCTCGTCGCTGCCGTGGGCCAGGATGGTTGGCCCGATCAGGTCCAGGCCTACGAGGAATGGGTACATGTCGGGCGTCTCGAACCCGTCGAGGACCTGGGCCACAACGTCGGCCTGGGCACGCGACAAACCCATGCCACCGTGCTCGACGGGCCAGGTGGGCACCGCCCAGCCTCCGTCGGCCAGGACGGTGAGGAAGCGCCGACCGGATTCGAAGTCGTCGCTGCCCGCTCCCATGACCGTGCCGCGGTGATCGGCCCGGCGCGTCGCCAGGACGGCACCGACAGCAGCCGTCGTCCGCGCTCGCAGGTCGCCGGTCGCCTCGGCATCGGTGGTCCTGGTCACCTCAGCGACTCTACTGAGCGCGGTTGTCGGCCCCAGGGGGGCCGGGTGGCATCGCTGGGCAGCAACCATCCCCGCAGTGCCCGGCGTGGCGGACACCGCCCCGGGGGGCACCGGCGGAGCGGGGACGGAGCGCCCGCTTGGGCGCCGCCGGATCGACGAGCTCGTTGACCAGCTCTGCGATCATGGCCACAAATTCCGGATGGGTGCCGGGGGTCGACGCCCGGACCAGGGCGAGCCCGGCGCGGCGAGCGGCGTCGGCCGCCTGGGTGTCGAGGTCGTAGACGACCTCCATGTGATCGGAGACGAAGCCGATGGGGGCGATGATCACGGCGTCGGTCTGTCCGCTCAGGGCGGTGACGACGTCGTTGACATCGGGTTCCAACCATGGCTGGTTCGGTGGCCCCGACCGACTCTGGAACACCAGCTGCCAGGTCGGAGATGGGGACCCGGACCGCCGGGCCACCAGCTGCGCCGTCTCCATCAGGGCGGCAACGTAGTCCGAGGTGTCGGCCATCACCTGGGGGATGCTGTGGGCGCTGAACAGCACAGGGGCGTCGAGCCCGGCTTCGTGGCGAGCCGTCATGAGCGCCTCGGCGAGGGGCCCGACGAAACCGGGGTGGTCGAAGAACAGGCGCAGCTTGTCGATCTGCGGCGCGGCGGGACCCACAGCCGCGCTGGCTCGGGCGATGTCGTTGCGGTACTGGCGGCAACCACTCCACGACGGGTAGGCGGAGGTAACGAACCCGGCCGCCCGGCGCACGCCGTCGTCGGCCATCCGCTGGACGGTGTCGGCCAGGAACGGGTGCCAGTTCCGGTTGCCGAGATAGACCGGTAGCGGCGACCCGTGGGTCGCCAACTCGGCGGACAGGGCATCGACGAGCGCCCGGTTCTGGGCGTTGATGGGGCTGACCCCGCCGAAGAGGTGGTAGTGCTCGGCGACTGCCTCGAGGCGCGCCCGCCCGACGCCACGTCCGGCGAGGACCTGCTCGAGGAACGGGATCACCTCGTCGGGTCCCTCCGGTCCGCCGAAGGAGACCACCACGATGGCATCGAGCGGACCGGCAGGCATGGTCGTGGACGACGGCACGGTCCCCGACGCTAACGGCGCGTGCCGAAGTAACGTCACCGCCTCGTGGTGGTTCTCGTGGACACGGTGCGCCTGGCGGTGCACCGGAGTGACCGGGCTCTCCTCGACGGCATCTCGGTGACGGTGGCCGAGGGTGACCGAGTGGGTGTTGTCGGGATCAACGGCACGGGAAAGTCCACCTTGTTGCGAGTCCTGGCCGGCACCGAGCAACCGGACGAGGGTGTCGTCCGCCACGGTCGAGGCGTCCGCATCGGCGTGCTGGATCAGCGACCGGAGCTTCCGGACGGAACCCTGTCATCAGCGGTCGGTGACGGCTGGGAGGCGGCGGCCATCCTCGAGCGATTGGGGATGGGCGCGTACGCTGACGTTGACGTCGGCCGGCTGTCGGGCGGTCAGGCCAAGCGGGTGGCCCTGGCCCGGGCACTGGTCGAGCCCAGCGAGCTGCTGGTCCTCGACGAGCCCACGAACCATCTCGACATCGGAGCGGTTGCCTGGCTGACCCGGCGGCTGCTGGGCCGCAAGGGCGGCCTGATCCTGGTCACCCATGATCGCCACCTGCTCGACGCCGTCAGCACCAGGATCGTCGAGCTCGACCGTGGGCGGGCGTATGTTCACGAGGGGGGTTACGAGTCGTACCTGGGGGCGCGCACCGAGCGGGAGGCGAAGGCCTCCGATGCCGAGGTCGTGCGGGTCAACCTCGCCCGTCGGGAGCTGGCCTGGCTGCGGCGCGGGGCCCCGGCCAGGACCCGCAAGCCTCAGGCCCGCATTGACGCCGCCAAGCGGATCCTCGACGGTCGCAAGGAGGCACCGCCACGAGGCTCGGGGCTGGATCTGGCGTTCTCCACTCCGCGCCTCGGAGACCTGGTCATCGAGGCGGAGAACGTGTCGTTCACCTACGGGGCCGGCCCGGCGGCGGTGCTGGCTGGGGTGAACCTGGCCCTCGCCCCGGGGTCTCGGCTGGGCATGGTGGGAGCCAACGGCAGCGGCAAGTCGACCTTGCTCGATGTCCTGGCCGGTCGACGTCGACCCACGTCGGGTCACGTCAGGAGGGGATCGACGGTGGTCGTCGGTTACTACGACCAGGGCGGCGCCGAGCTCGATCCCGAAGCCCGGGTCGGCGAGGTCGTCGCCGGGCCCACCCGAGCCCCGGGAGGTCCGGAGGACAAGGCATTGATGGAGCGCTTCTGGTTCGGCGGGGCGTTGGCGTTCGCCCCTGTCTCCACACTCTCCGGTGGGGAACGCCGCCGTCTGCAGCTGCTGGTCGTCCTGGCCACGCGTCCCAATGTGTTGCTGCTCGACGAACCCACCAACGACCTGGATCTCGACACGTTGCGCATCGTCGAGGACTATCTCGACGATTGGCCCGGCAGCCTGGTCACGGTGAGCC
>JALZAH010000556.1 GCA_030948425.1 Actinomycetota bacterium | reverse complement strand
CCCTCCAACGGCTCCAGCCTGGGTCGCCATTGCTGCTGTAGGCATAGTGGTGCGTCACCGTGTCGTCGAGGCTCACGGCCGGGGTCACCTCCTCGAAGCTGCGCTCGAAGCTGAGCGTCTGGAGTCCGAGAGGAGAGAAGGCAGCACCACCGACGTTGTAGAACAGCACGTTCTCCAGGTCGGAGAACGACCGGTCAGGCGAGGTGTAGGAGGCGTGCAGAGCGCCTGAAGGGCTGAGATGGCGGATGGCCTCTCTCAGGTCGGAGCGGAGGTCGAGCAGCCATCCCTTCGGCTCGAACGGGAGACGTCGAGTGGACCACGCGGCTACGACCGATGCCGATCCACGAACGAGGTAGGGAGCCGTCATGCCCCTATGGTCGTCGATGGATGGGCGCCCTGGACAACTGGGTGGAACGGTGCGGCATGAGGCGTAAGGCTCTCCTGAAAACTCATCAGCGATCGGACCGGGCTCGCCACGCCACCGCCGCCAACATCGACGGCACACTCGTCTGCTTCCCGCCACCGGGCTGAGCCTGCGTCGGCATGTGGCGACGGCTCCTATCGAGGTGCGGCCGTGAAGAACCTGCCGAGGTCGGCAGGCGGCCGTAACGACAGTTGGCGTCCACGGCGGCGAACACCTGGGCCGCGGGGATGGAGCCGTCCTGCTCGTAGTGGACGTAGAAGCCGCCCGGAAGAGCCTGGGTGTGGATGACGTAGCCCTGCTGGCTGGTCTCAGAGGGAGCCGTGTCCACCCAGATGCTCCCCCCGACGTTGGTGCCACGGGTGTCCCAGCCGCAGTACAGCCCCGGACCGTCGTTCGGCGGAGCGATGTTCGGCCCTGACCCTGACTGTGCGATGGTCGAGGTCGATGAGGCCATGATCGTGTCGAGTTGCGGCGTGGGCACCGCCAGGCAGTAGTTGGACTTCGGCAGGTTCATCCAGGCACTCACCTCGGCCTGGGTCGGCATCGGGGCGGAGTTGGGCAGGACCGGGCTCATGTTCGGCTCACCGGACTTGAGGTGGCCGGTGGCTGTGCTGCTGGCCCCGCCCCCGCAGGCGCTGGCCAGGAGCCCGATGCCCACGAGGGCGACCACTGCGAAGGCCCGCGTCCTCGTCATCGTCCTCGTCATTCGTGCCGCTCGTCCCGCCATGTCAGGCCTCCGATACGTCCTCGTGTCAGGACCGGGAGGCTACGCCGATAGCGGCCACGCCACCACTTCTACGAGGTCCGCTTATACGAGGTAGACCTCGACGGGGTGACTCCTTACGGTCCGGCGAGGTGCGACCGCCCCGCCGAGCCCAACCCGTCGTCCGCCGTGAACGGGCGCCCACGCCCGAGGAGACCGCGAACCGAAGGGCGTTCGGCGAGCGCCTGAGGGACCTGAGGCTGGAGCGGGGGATGAGCCAGGAACGCTTGGCTGACCTGGCCGACCTGCATCGCAACCACGTTGGGACGGTCGAGCGGGGCGAGAGGAGCGTCGGCCTGGACACGATGATGGCGCTGGCCCGCGCCTTGGCGGTCGAGCCAGGGGCGCTGTTCGAGGGCTGGGATGTGGCCGATCGCCAGGTCTGACGGGCGCAGGCGGACGTCCCGATCCGCGCATGCAATCTCGTAAACCGCCCCGACTTTCGGGTGTGGTTTCGCTACGCGCCAGGGTCCCGACGAGTAGTCCCGCTCACTCCGCCGATGGGCCAGTCTCTTAGGGCGTCTGCGGCGGCGCAGATTCGTGCGGTGAGCCCTCGGCGAGCTGAGCGGCCCTCTGCCGGGAGGCTCGGCGTACCGTTGAGCGCTGCTGCGGGTCGAGGAGCTTGGCTTGGAGGCTGGGGGTCCCGTCCCGGATGAACGTCTCGAACTCGGCGGCAGCTCTCGCCTGGGTCCAGCCGACGGCGACCAGGGTGTCGGTCCAGTCTTCGATGAGGTCGGCCTCGTGGAAGGTGTGCGAGAAGGCTTCGTTGAAGGTGGCGGTGGGGACCTCGGCCCTGGTGAGGTGACAGGTGAGGCGTTGCTGGAGCATGTTGACGCCGAACTCCGACAGGCAGGCGATCCGCTCTGCACGTTCCAGATCGGAGGTGAGGGAGCGCCCGATCTTGTCCAGGTGGCCGACCCAGTGGCCGTCTCCGTCCAGATCGGCCAGTGGCATGCGGTCCAGGAAGCGGCTGCGCCAGGCGTTGGCCCCTTGCTTGACGGCTGGCTCGACGCGGGCGACGAGCAGCCGGTCGGCGAGGTGGCCCTCATTAAGGCGGAAGCTGCACGGGTGGGCGACGACGATTGCGAGTCCTTCGTCTTGCACGCCCGGGACCGCCACGTCTCGGAACACGTCCCCGGGTGAACAGCGGGCGGTTCGCGTTGACCTCGCTGCCACGGGCGAGGTACAGGTCGTCTGGGTCGCTGAAGGTGTCGAGATTCACCGACCGGGCTTCGGTCTGATGTACGGCTGACCGTCCTCCGCCATGCCTACCTCCCAATCCGACCGGTAGGTCTCACGCCACCCCGGGTTGGTCGCGTCCAGCGCCTCTTCCGGTGAGCACTGCTCGGCGGCAAGGTCGAAGACGACATCGAGATGTCCGGCGGCGTACAGGTCGACCGGGGTGATCGGCGCGGCCCCGATGATCGGGACCTCCATCCACGAGGCAGGCTCGAAGACGAGATGGTCGTCGCGGATGATGTGGGCGAATGCCAAGAGCTGGGCGATGGCACGACGGTTCTCTCCGTTGGGAAGCTCACCGCCTCGCCAGCGTCGTAGCGCAGGGACCGACACCCCGACCATGCGGGCGACGTCTCGCCAGGCGAAGCCAAGCTCCGAGAGCTGATCGAGCAGCTCCGAGGGATGCTGCTTCACCAACCGAGCTGTCCGGGTGTCGAGTTGGATGCGGAACGCGTCGTGTTGAAGGCCGGCCGCGTCGCCACCCACGAGCGATGTCTGGTTCCCCACGTGCCCTGCCCGCTCGGCGAGGTCCTGGGCGCGCTCCTCGATGGTCATGGTCCCTGGCGCAGGAAACTCGGGTGCTGGCACGACCTGGGAGGTAGGGCTCTGGGCCAACTTGTCGGTCATCTACTGGTCTCCGTTGCTCTTGAACACCTCTTCGACGAGACGCTCGGTGATGAGCTGGTCGAAGAGCGCTCGGACAGGGCGGCGCAACTGATCGCAGGTCTCCAACAGGTCGTCGCTGTCCCATCTCGGCACGACCGAGGGCTGCCACGACGAGTCGAAGTCCAGCAGGAAGAACTGGCCTTCCGGCCGAGGTCCAGGGCGGCGGAGCGGGCCGTCAGGGTTGACGACGAAGCCTGGTTGAGCTGGCTGGGGTCCGTATCGCAGCACGAGGCTTTGTTCCTCACCCAGCCGGTATTGGGCGGCTCCGGTCCAGGTGAGCAGGGGCCAGCCGTCGCCGGTCATTGACTCCGTGGCCGGGGGGAGCAACGTCGGCGACAACCACTTGCCCCACTCGGGGCCTTCTACTTCGCCTACGCGCACCTCGTCGATGTAGCGGACACCGGCGCGGGCTACCCCGGTCGGACGCAGCAGCTTCTCCGTCGCCCTGACCGCGGTCTCCAGCATCGACCGGAACGTCGGCCAGTTCTCATAGCGGATGGTCTGGACGGACACGCTCCCGGCGGTGAGGGCGATCGAAGAGCCACGCCCCCTGTCGACGAAGCGGAGGATCGGCGCGGGTTGCAAGCTCGATGGGGGCAGGAGCGGGTGGCCGCCGCCTAGGTTCAGCGTGAAGGCGGGCTGCTGGACCTGCTCGATAACCCAGTCATCCCCCAACACGTCGCCCATGGCCCGGTGGACCCCGGATGGCACCGGGCTGCCGATCTCGCCCGGGAAGGCGATCTCTACGGCGACGAGGGCGATGGGCGCGCGAGGGTACATCTCGTGTTCCTCGGTACCCATGGTGCCTCCCTTGGCGCAGTGGTGTAACTGAAACAGTAACCCAAAGCGAACACGTAGCGTACGCCGCTTACGCACCGGCTGCGTTCCGACGCTCAGTAGTGCTCGACGATGTAGGCGTAGGCGCGGTCGAAGACGGCGCCTTGGGGTGGGAGCCCGTTGTTCTTGAGCACGAGGCGGAGCTGGCGGCGGACCTCTCGGTCGCCGGGCTGGCTGGTCTGCCATCCGGTGTCCCGAACGGGGCGGACGAGGGCGTCGATCTGCTCGGCGACGTTCTCGACGATCACCGGGGTGCCATCGGGTGCGTACTC
>JALZAH010000535.1 GCA_030948425.1 Actinomycetota bacterium | reverse complement strand
GCCCAGGATGGACCCACCGGTGGGGAAGTCCGGGCCCTTGATGAACGTCATCAGGTCGTCGGGGGTGGCGTCGGGATGGTCGATCAGATGCAGGGTGGCGTCGATGACCTCGCCCAGGTTGTGCGGTGGGATGTTGGTGGCCATGGCCACGGCGATGCCCTGGCTGCCGTTGACCAGCAGGTTGGGGTAGCGGGCCGGCAGCACGGTGGGCTCGCTGTACTCGCCCGAGTAGTTGTCGGCGAAGTCGACCGTCTCCTGATCGATGCCGTCGAGGAGATGGGTGGCGATGCGGGCCAGGCGGCACTCGGTGTAGCGGGCCGCTGCAGGCCCATCGTCGAGCGAGCCGAAGTTGCCATGACCGTCGATGAGGGGGTGACGGAGGCTGAACGGCTGAGCCATGCGCACCAGGGCGTCATAGATGGCCCCGTCGCCGTGAGGGTGGAACCGGCCCATGACGTCACCGGAGACGCGGGCACACTTGAGGTGGGCCCGGTCGGGTCGCGCCCCCATGTCGTGCATCCCATACAGGATCCGGCGCTGCACCGGCTTGAGCCCATCGCGCGCATCGGGCAGGGCCCGGGACACGATGACCGACATGGCGTAGTCCAAGAAGGAGCGCTCCATCTCCTCTTGAATCTCGATGGGCTCGATGCCTCCCAGGTCGATTCCGTCACCGCCCGAGCCTCCGGCTCCTCCCCCACCGCCCTCCAGCCCGCCGTCGAGGGCGGCGGCAGCGCTATCGAGCCCGTCAGGCCCACCGCCATCGGGAGGCAGCGTGTCGCTCATATGTCGAGGAACCTCACGTCCTTGGCCTTGTGCTGGATGAACACCTTCCGGCTCTCCACGTCGTCACCCATCAAGGTGGCCATCACCTCATCGGCGATGGCGGCCTGCTCCACGGAGACCTGCAGCAGGGTCCGGCTGGCCGGGTCCATGGTGGTCGGGCCCAGCTCGTCGGCGTCCATCTCCCCCAGGCCCTTCAGCCGGTTGAAGTCGTTCTTGTGGGTGGGATGGGCGGTCAGAAAGACGCTCTTGGCGGCGTCGTCCTTCAGGTACGTCTTCTCCTTGCCCACCAGTGTCGAATACAGCGGCGGCTGGCAGATGTAGACATACCCGGCCTCGACCAGGGGCCGCATCTGGCGGAAGAAGAACGTGAGCAGCAGGGTCCGGATGTGGCTGCCGTCCACGTCGGCGTCGGCCATGATGCACACCTTGTGGTAGCGGGCCTTGGTGACGTCGAACTCCTCGCCCAGACCGGCACCGATGGCAGTGATCAACGCCTGGATCTCGTTGTTCTTCAACATGCGGTCGACGCGGGCCCGCTCCACGTTGAGGATCTTTCCCCGAATGGGCAGGATGGCCTGGGTGGTGGGATTGCGGGCCTGGGTGGCCGAACCGCCGGCGGAGTCGCCCTCCACGATGAACAGCTCGGCATCCTCCGCCGACGTCCCCCGGGCGCAGTCCCGCAACTTGTCTGGCATCCCCGCCCCTTCGAGCGCCGACTTGCGCCGGGTGGCGTCGCGAGCCGACCGGGCAGCGACGCGGGCGGTGGCGGCCACGATGGCCTTGTTGACGGTCTGGCGGGCCTCGGTTGGGTTCTCCTCGAGCCACTCGGCCAGCTTCTCGTTGGTAGCCCGCTCGACCGCTGAGCGCATCGACACGTTGCCCAGCTTGGCCTTGGTCTGACCCTCGAACTGGGGTTCGGTCAGCTTGACGGCGACGATGGCGGTGAGGCCCTCACGGATGTCCTCGCCCAGCAGGTTCTCCTGCTTCTCCTTGAGGAGGTTGGCGGCTCGGGCGTAGCGGTTGACCACGTTGGTCAGCGCCTTGCGAAAACCCTCCACGTGGGTACCGCCCTCCACAGTAGAGATCCCATTGGCGTAGCCGTGGATGCCCTCGTAGTACTGGGCGTTCCATTGCAGCGCAACCTCGACCTCGTTGCTGTCGTCGCTCACCTTGTAGGAGGCGACCTTCTTGAACAACGGATCCTTCGCCGAGTTCAGGTGGCGGACGAAGTCGACGATGCCGCCGTCATAGCGGTAGATCTCCTGTTCGCCGTCAGGTCGTTCGTCGGTGAAGCGGATCTCCAGGCCGGCATTGAGAAAGGCGTAGATCTGCAGGCGCTCGAGGATGGTCTGGGCCCGGAACTCGGTCTCCTCGAAGATGCGGCCGTCGGGCCAGAACGCCACCGTCGTGCCGTGCCGACCCGGCGGCGAGTTGCCAACGATCTCGAGGCGGCTCTGGGGCTTGCCACCGTCGGCGAACTCCATGCGGTGGCGTTGGCCTTCGCGGTCGACGTCGACCACCAGCCGGGCGGACAGGGCGTTGACCACCGATACGCCGACACCGTGGAGACCACCGGAGACCTTGTAGCCCGATCCGCCGAACTTGCCCCCGCCGTGCAACTTGGTCAGGGCGATCTCCACCCCGGTCATCTTCTGCGTCTTGTTGACGTCGGTGGGGATGCCCCGCCCGTTGTCGATCACCCGGCAGCCGCCGTCCGCCAGCAGGGTCACGTCGATGTGGTCGCAGTAGCCGGCCATGGCCTCGTCCACCGAGTTGTCGACGACCTCCCACACCAGATGGTGCAGACCGGACGGCCCGGTGGAGCCGATGTACATGCCCGGCCGCTTGCGGACCGGGTCGAGGCCCTCCAGCACCGACATGTCGGCGGCGCTGTAAGAGGAGCTACTGCCGTTGCCCTCCAACATCGTCGGCGACCTGGTGCCGTCGGACCTCGTTTGCAACACCATGGGCGCGACCTCTCAGAGCGGGGATACGGGAGCGCTCGAGTGGCAGGGACGGGGGTCCGGAACCGGGGGGCTCCGACCGGCGAAACCGCAGGTCAGCTACCCGAAACGCGATAGCTGTAGTTTACCAGACCACCCGTGTCACTCAGGCCAAATCACCGACGGCTCCGACGAGGCTCTTCGCCCTCGACCCGAACCCGCAAGTCGGTCACGTCGCGCCGTCCAGTGCTCTCGGCGATCCGCTCCAGGACCTGGGTGGCCAAGAAGCGGACCTGGGTGGCCCACGCTGGCTGGTCGACGGCGACGAGGAGGACCCCGTCACGCAGGGACACAGGCCGGGCATGGTCAGCCAGGGCGGGACCCACCAGCTGCTCCCAGTGAGCGAACACTGCGGTGGTCAGCACCGGGTCCGGTCCCCCCAGGCGGCGGACCTCACCGGCCAGGGACGAGGCCAGCGGGGTCGCCGTGCGCTCCGCCCGGTCGGGCTTCGACGGCTTCCACGAGGTCATGACACCAGTTTGCCGTCCGCCACCCGGACGATGACAGCCGGGGCAGCGCCGGCGGGCAGACTCGAGGCGGTGGTGAGGATGGCCTGGCCCCGGGGAAGCCCGGCCAGTAGGGCGGCGGCGCGGAAGGCGTCCAGCTCGGAGAACACATCGTCGAGCAGCAGCACCGGTGCCGACCCGATGCGGTCGGTGACGATGGAGTGCCCGGCCAGGCGCAGGGCCAGGGCCAGGGATCGCTGTTCGCCCTGGGATCCGTGGGTGCGGACCGGCAGACCACCGACGAAGAGGTCGAGCTCGTCGCGGTGCGGCCCCACGGTCGTCACCCCCCGACGAAGGTCCTCGGGCCTCGCCTGGCCCACCGCTTCGGCGAGCGAACCGCTCCAGCTGCGTTGGTAGGAGAGGGTCACCACGTGCCGGCCTCGCCCGGCTGCTTCGGCAGCCAGCCCGGCGTAGGCCTCCGAAGCAGCCTTGGTCAGGGCGGCGGTCAGGCCTTCCCGGGCGGTGACCAACGCCTCGCCGACGGTGACCATCTTGGCGTCCCACACGTCGAGGGTGGCGACCACGTCTTTGGTGGCACGACCCCCGCAGCTCTTGAGCAAAGCGTTGCGCTGCTTGAGGACCCGGTCCAGCTCGCTGAGGGTGGCGTCGTGGCGGGGGTGGAGGGCGACGAGCAGATCATCGAGATACTGCCGTCGCCCTCCCGGGCCCGCCTTGACCAGACCCAGGTCATCGGGGGCAAAGACGGTGACGACCATGGCTCCGAGCAGATCCCTGGTACGGCGCAGGGCCTGGCGGTTGACCTGGACCCGGTCCCGACCGGCTCGGCGCAGCTCCGCTTCGATCAGCACGGCCCGGCCCTCCCGTTCGGCCTCGGCCCTGACGATGGCCGACTCGGCACCGCTTCGGACCATGGCGTCGCCCGGAGCGCCCCGAAACGACCGCAGGGTGGCCAGATAACCCACCGCCTCGAGCAGGTTGGTCTTGCCCTCCCCGTTAGCCCCTTCCACCACGGTGAGCCCGGTGGGGTCGGGAACCAGTTCGGCGGCCGGATAGCTCCGAAAGTCGGTCAGCCACAGACAGCTGAGGTGCACTCGTGCCTCAGCGGGCTCGGAATCTCACGAGACTCGGAGTCTCAGGAGACTCGGACGGGCATCAGCAGATAGAGGTAGTCGTCGGCATCGACGGGCCGCAGGGTGGCGGGCTTGAGAGGATCGAGGGTGTCAAGGGTGACCTCGTCGCTGGTCATGGCCTCGATGCCGTCGACCAGGTAGGTCGGGTTGAACGCCACCGTCATCTCCGCTCCCTCGTACTTGGCGTCCACGTCCTCGGTGGCCGTCCCCCAGTCGGTGGTGATCACCGTGAGCTCCACGCCGTCGGGGCGCAATGCCAGGCGGACCGGCGTGGTGGCGTCGCGGGCCAGGAGCTTGACCCGTCGCACCGCATCGGCCAGGCCTTCCCGACCCACCACCAAGCGGTTGGGGTAGCTGGCCGGGATCAGTTGGCGGTAGTTGGGGAACTCCCCCTCGATCAGGCGGGTGACCAGCGTCACCGGCCCGGTGGCGAAGGTGGCGTCATGGGCCCCCAGCCGCAACGAGACCTCCGTCGTGGCCGAGCCCAGGAGGCGCTGGAGCTCGTTGAGGGCCCGGGACGGCACCAGGACCTTCTCCCCCTCGCCGAGGATGCCGACTCCTTCGAGGTCACGGACCGCCAGGCGGTACGAGTCGGTGGCCACCAGGCGCAGCCCATCAGCCTCGGCGGCCATCAGCACCCCGGTCAGGATGGGCCGGGAGTCCTCCCCCGACGCCGCCCGGGTCACCTGGCGCAAGGCCTCGGCCAGTCCTTCGGCGGGCAGGGTGACACTGGCCCCGCTCGGTTGAGGAAGTCTGGGGAACTCCCCCGCCGGGTGGGTGTGGACACTGAACTGGGACCGTCCCGAGGTGATCCGCAGGTCCTCGTCGTCGGCCTCGAGAACGACCGCACCCGGCTCCAGGGCCCGGACGATGTCGGTGATCAACCGGCCGGGGGCGACGACCACCCCGTCGCTGTCGCCGGTCACGGTGACCGCCACCTCGATGGTCAGGTCGAGGTCGGTTCCGGTGACCCGCAGGTTGTCACCAGTGACCTCCAGACGGATTCCCGACAGCACCGGTGCACCACTGCGGCCGGCCACGGCCCGTCCGGCACTGGAGAGGGCCTCGACCAGGACATCACGCTCGCATCGAAGCTTCACCGGGATCCTTCCTGCTTCTGTTCTTCTAGAGAGAGTCTTACAACAGGGGTAATAGGGGTTGTGGATTGTGGACAACTGGCCATCACTGCTGGTCGGAAGACCCATGGTTGTTCGAGTGGGATCCCCAGGTCCTCACAGGCGACGAGACGTTCGGGCCAGGCGTTGTGCACGCGTGGCATCGGGTCCCCCGTAATTACACGTTGCCGACACAGCACGTCCCGTGGGTCATCCCCTGGGCCATGAGGCGAGGACATGCTCCAACTGGACATCTCAGGAGCCACCTTTGATGGTGTGGATGAGCTCGGTGACCTGGTCGTAGGTCTGGCGGCGCTCCTGCATGAGACCGGTGATCTTCTCCACCGCATGGATGACGGTGGTGTGGTCACGCCCACCGAACTCACGGGCGATCGCCGGGTAGGAGAAGTCGGTTAGGTCCCGGAAGACATACATGCCGATCTGGCGGGCATTGACCAGGGGCCGGCGCCGGTTGGTGCCGCACAGCTCGTCCACACTGAAGCCGAACATCTCCGCAGTGGTGTTCATGATCAACTTGGGGGTGATCTGACGGGGCCGCCCGGCAGCGAGGATGTCGGAGAGGACCCGTTCGGCCATGGGTCGGGTGAGTGTCTCCTGGTTCAAGCTGGCGAACGCCGTCACCCGCACCAGGGCGCCTTCCAGCTCCCGGATGTTGTCGGTGACGTTGGTGGCGATCAGCTCCAGGACCTCGTCGGGGATGTGCGACCTCATCCGCTCTCCTTCGGCCTTCTTTCGCAGGATGGCCAGGCGGGTCTCGAGCTCCGGGGGTTGTACGTCGGTGATCAGCCCCCATTCGAACCGGCTGCGCAGGCGGTCCTCCAGGGTGGCGATGGAGCGGGGATGGCGGTCGGACGAAAGCACGATCTGACTGGAGTTGTCGTAGAGGGAGTTGAACGTGTGGAAGAACTCTTCCTGGAGTCCCTCCTTGCCCTCCATGAACTGGATGTCGTCGACCAGCAGGACATCACAGTCCCGGTAGCGTCGCTTGAACCTGGCTTGGTTGTTGGTCCGGATGGCGTCGACGAAGTCATTCATGAACGTCTCGGTCGACACGTAGCGGATGTACATGCCGGGGAAGTTCTCGATGACGTAGTGGCCGATGGCGT
>JALZAH010000499.1 GCA_030948425.1 Actinomycetota bacterium | reverse complement strand
CTTCCCAACCGAGACGAATCGTGCTATCAATCATCAGCGAGTTGACCAGATGAACCGGTCAGCTCACGGTTGACGAGAAGACCGTCGCAGACGACGACTCGTACACCACCGCGCGGGACTCAACCGTAGAAGAAAGCCGTACCCGTAGACGTACAGCCCGAGCCACGAGCGCCGCTCGCCCTCCGTGGCGTGCCGCGTGAAGCCCGAAAGGAGGCCCGGTAGGCGTGCCCGAGTATCCCACCTCATTCGTCAGTACAGGGCTTGGTCGGGGCCAACCGGTGATGATCACGCCGAGGCGGTAACCGCTGTCAGGATCACGCATGGTTGCCTCGATCGCCACGACCTCATGGGAGAGGACGAACGACTCGTCGGGCCCGTCGCGTTCGGACTCCCAGAATCGCATCAGCTCCTCCAGGCCCCTCACGGACGGCGCCCACAGCGATGGCGGGTACGAGACCTCCGGCGAGAACAGCTCACGAAGTTGAGCTGTCCCCGATGTCCGCCGCGCGCGTTCGTACGCCTCGACCCGGCGGGAGATCGCCTCCCGGTCCACAGCGGCATCCTCGCAGAGTGGAGCGCGGCAACAGACAACCTGGAGACCAGGCGTACTGCTACTCAGCCGCCGGAGCCGTCCAGGTGGTCCCGCGCAGCCGGTACTGGCGCATCGTGTCCCGGCTGCCGCCGACCGACAACGCACACCACCGTCGCGACGCGTTACTGGAGTCTTCCAGAACGTTCAGCGGCACGCCGGTGACCCGACGCCGCCGGCCCTGCTCGATCGCCCCGGGCATAGGTGCACGACCTCACCGACGACGCCGCCCCGTTCCGAGGAGCCAGCGACCACACCTTAGAATGGCAATGCAGTCCCGGCCCTCATCCACGAGCGGTGGTGGGTGGCGCGATCTCTTGCCCGACGATCACGCCAGATCTTACCCGCGCAATGCATGCTGAGCAGGGGCGCGCCGGCGACCTGGTGCGGTGCCGCCGACGCCGCGGCGCGAGTCTGCCGCTGAGGGCTTCCTCCCCACCAGATGAAATGCGCCCCGCTCCCACCGATGCCATGGCCGACCCAAGATGAGGAGAGCGTCATGTCGCAAGCGGAAGAGAACAAGGCAGTTGTCGGTCGCTGGTTCGACGAGTTCTGGGGCAGCACCTACAACGCGGAGGTCGTCGACGAGTTCGCCGCGCCGGACATTCATTTCGAGTACTCGCTGCACGCGCCGTGCCGAGGCCGTGGCGCGGTCAAGACGTCCGCGGCCGAGTTCCGGGACGCCTTCCCCGACCTGAGCTTCGGCGGGACGGCCGACCTGATCGCCGCGGGCGACTACGTCGTGGGCCAGTGGGTCAGTGGCGGAACCCACACCGGCCCCGCCTTCGGCGACCTCCCGTCGGATCTTGCCGGCTGGCACCGGCAAGACGATGCGCTTCAGCGGAATCTCCATTCTCAAGGTCGAGAACGGGCTCATCACCGAGGAGCTTGGGATCGATGACGGCGTCGTTGCCCTCAAGCAGCTCGGTCTGATCCTCCAGTCCTAGCCGCCGACCGGCGGGTGGAACGCCGACTGCCAGCGTTTCCCTGCGGGCCTCTGCACGTTGTCCCCAGCACGCCGGGTCCGTTTGCGAACGGAGCGAGGCCCTTCCACCGAGGGGCTCAACCTGTGTTGGACTTGCGGAAGCGCGCCGCCGAGGATGGTCGTATGGACACAGATCGTTCGACTCCACCCGCCGACATCGCCGCTGCCTACTTCGACGCGTGGAAGGCAAAAGACGTCGAGCGGGTTCGACCGCTCCTTCACCACGACGTCGACTTCGTGGGTGCGCTCGGTGTCGCGCATGGCGCGGAGCAGTGCCTCGCCGGCCTACGCGGGATGTTCGCCATCACCGAACACGTCGAGGTCGTGCATCGGTGGGTCGACGGGACTGACGTGTTGACATGGTTCGAGCTTTGGACCGAATCAGTCGGTCCGCTCGCCATCGTGAACTGGAGCCACGTCGTCGAGGGTCGCATCGACCGCATCCGAGTCACGTTCGACCCGCGCCCACTGCTCGGGGCCCGACCTGATACCGCCGCCGTCGTGGGGTAACGCGAACGAGCTAGCGGTGGTCGTCTGTCGGGTCGCCCCCTTCGAGAGGCGTGGTCGGCTGTCTTGTGGCGCTGTTGCCAGCGAGCGACCCGAGCCCAATTCCCGCACAGCGAGGCAGAACACCCCTGTCGTCCCGGATGCGTCGGCAGGAAGATGAGGGCCAGCCCGGATGGGCGCAGTCGCGGATATCGGCGACCATGTGATCGGCCAGCAACTCCATGGCGGCCTGGGCCAGCTCTGCGACCAGGACGGTGATGGCGTCGCCCGTCCGGCGCTCGTGGGTGACGACCGCCCTGCGACCCAGCCGTGGCTGAGGACGCGTGGCTCCCCCCGACGCGAGTGGCTGACAGCGACTGCGACCGCCTGGCGAAGGGCGCACAACCGAGCGGCGTTGTCCTCGGACGGCTCGACGTCGCCCGGCCAGCTCAGCCGCTCGGCCGCGGCCAACCCCCGCCGTCCACGAGTTTGCCGAGGTGACTGGAAGCCGTTGCGGCGCTCATGCTCCGAGATTCCGCTGCTCATTTTCGATGGGAGTCGAAGCTTACGGGCTCTACGGTGGTGTTCATGGCACAGGTAGAAGACTTTGGCGTGACCGAACGAAGCCACGAAGTCGATGCTTTCCTTGCGACGGTCGAGCGGGTCGCGCCCGGCGCGGTGAGCGCCTGTGACGGGTGGACGACGCATGAGGTGGCCGCCCACGTGACCGGTATAGCGGTCGAGGTAACCCGTCACCTGGAGCCCTATCTGCAGAGGGACCCGGTCCCGAAGACACGCAGCTTCGAAGAGCGGGAGGCGCCGCTGCAGGCCCTGGACCACGACACCCTGCTGAGTCGCCTCGACACCGAGGACCAGCGGATGCGCACGCTCATCGCCCAGGTTCTCCAGCGTGAGCCGGACGCGGTCATCCCTTGGACCGGGCGGCAGATGGCGGTCAACAAGTTCATCGCTCACCTGCGCAACGAGCATGCCCTGCACCGGTGGGACATCGTCGGTGATGATGACGTCAGCCTCGCGTTGCTGGCCCACGCCGATTTGGTAGAGCACTCCGTTGGCGTATTGGGACAGATCCTGCTCGTCGCTGGCCGTCCGAACGATCCCGACCCTGACCGCGACTTCGGCGTGCGACTCAGGGCAGAGGGCCAGCGCGATCTGCGCGTCGTCGTCGACAACGGCGCCGCCTCTCTGGCCTGGGTCGACGACGACCAAGACGAGCCGTGGGTCGACATCGACGCTGCCGCCCGCCTCCTCTTCATCTGGGGACGACGCCCCGATAGCCGGGGACGTATCCACAGTCACCTTCAGCAACCCCAGCTCGCACGCCTACAGGCACTGCTGTCCGGCTACTGAGACTCACCACAGCCCCGGCGCAATAGGCTGTCGCTTATAGCCGCCGGGTCGCAGAATCACAGCGCCTGCCCCTCGTCTGGGAGGGTCCGTATGGACCACCACTCGCAGCGACGGCGGCGTCCGAGCTGTCAGCAGCTACGGATCGACTCGGTGTGTTGCGACGGAGCCGCCAGATCGGGTCCCACCTCATCAGCGATGTCGGCCGCCGGCAAGCTCGACTGGCCGAACCGGGAAGGATCAGCCAATGGCTCGATACGTGGTGTGTAATCAGACTCTGGCGAGTCACAAGCTCCTGGCCCAGATGCAGGAGCTCGAGACCTGGAGTGATCTCTCACCCGAGGCGAAGCGGCCGGCCTGGTTGCCCGGGCGCTCGGCGTCGCTCCAAAATCTCTCCCAGGGCGCCGGGCTCGCTGGAGCCCCACCACCCCGTGCCATGTTCGGTCAACCCTCGTGCGATGTGACGGCGGCCAGGATATGAGGTGTCGTCCCTTACCACGTCGCCGGTCGTCGCGGCATAGACGTTACCGCCCTGGGTCGAGACAAAGAGCTTATGTGCAGCTTTGCCCGGAGTTAGGCATCGAGCCCTCACACTGAGCTCAGTTGCCGACGCGGGCAGCGCACCGGGGGCCTGCAAACGCAGACATCCGGACGACCGAAGAGAGAAGGATCGCGACATGCCCGGATTTGCGACTGCACTGATTGCCAAGCTGGCGGGGTTGGGGACGGTGGCCAAGGCCGCCATCGCCACCGCCACCGCGGTTCTGACCATGGCCCTTGCCGGCGGTGCCAGCGGCGTCCTGCCGCTCCCCGGCGGCCACGCCGACTCCGGGGTGGTCGTCCAGGGCGCCCTCGACCACGCCGCCGCTGCGGTGGGCTCGGCAACCAAACCGTTGCCCCCGCCCTCCGGTGGAACCGATGTGCAGGCCGCCGCCGGGGCCTCGGTGACGCCGCCCACCGGTTCGGCCTCGACCCACGCCAGCACCGGCGTGGCCACCCCGACCGCCGGCACCTCGGCCAATCTCCCCACTGTTCCGGACGTCACCGTCGCTGCCGTCCCTGCATGCGTGACCAACCTGGTCCCCACGGGAGCGACCGTGCCCGACCCGGTCCAGCTGGTCTCCCAGTTGCCCGCCTGCGTCCTGAGCGTAGTGACGGCCCATCTGCCGCTCGACACCATCCAGGCTGCGATCGGCTCGGCCAACCTGCCCGTCAACGTGTCCGGATGCCTGTCGTCGGTGCTCACCTCGCTGCCCGCCTTGGTCGGCGGCAACATGTCCGGCCTCGCCCAGCTCCTGTCGCACTGCCTGCCCACGGGTTCCATCCCGGGCATAGGCGGCTCGATCCCCGGCGCGGGCTCCATCCCGGGCATAGGCGGCTCCATCCCCGGCATGAACCTCATCCCGGGCTTCACGCCTCGCTCATAGAACACAACGCGGACCTGCCTACGAGAGCCCCCGGCTGACCCGCCGGGGGTATCAGACTGCCTGGCCGGGGCCGAGTCTGCTGCCGTTCCGTCATGGTGCCGGGGTAGCGTCCACGCGTGACGATCGTCGCCGTGGTGGAGGATGACGCCTACATCCGCGACGCCGTCTCCAAGGGCTTGACGGAACGGGGCCACGTCGTGCTCAGTGC
>JALZAH010000494.1 GCA_030948425.1 Actinomycetota bacterium | reverse complement strand
CGGTCGCTGCGCTGTTCACAGCATGCAGCGTCGCGCTCCAGCGCAGCGAGAGCGACCTCTGAATCCTGGTGAGCGATCCTGCTCGGCGACGACGTGGCGGTGCGGCAGCTGTTCAGCCGTGCCTGGTGGAAACGCAGCGACAGCGACGCCGGCGGCACCATGCGCATTCTCGCCCTCGTCGCGCGGCACTCGGCATGGCCGCTCCGTGCCCCTGCGACGGGTAACGCCGGTCGACATCGACCGCTTCTACGCCGAGCCACACCGGCGGGGAGGGCGGAACGGCGCTCCCCTAGCGGCCGCCACGGTGACCGGGTCCACTCCATCTTCCACTCCTGCCTCGAGCAGGGCATGAAGTGGGGCCGCCTCGGACGCAACCCGGCGTTCGCTGGCGCCTCCGGGGTGGGACTAGTCCCGTCGAGGTGGCCGGTAGGCCGCCTTCGTGCCTGCAGCCGATCGCCCGGCCGCGGGTGGCTTCGAGGTGGCGCCGCCATGAGCACGGAGTCGGTCGGGCAGCGCAGTCCGCGCTCTGTGTCGCTCAGTGGTGTCGGAGGGGGTGGAGTGTGGCTGTCCATGTGGCGCCGAGGAGGAGTACGGCCAGGCTGGGAAGGAGGTGCCAGGCGAGGGGGCCGGCGGGCACGATGTTTTGGTGGGCCTGGGTGAGGAGGCCGATGTGGGTGGCTACCATCCAGAAGCCGGCCAGGGTGATGATCCCGCCGCCGGCGAGCAGCGGCGGTTGGGGGGGCGGGTGGCGTGGCAGGAGCATCAGGGCGGCGAGCGAGACGAGGAGGACGATGAGCCCGGGGATGACGTGGTCGGCGACTTCTACCCGTTGTTGGAGGTTCAGGTGGCCGAACGGGCTGATGTAGGGGGGGAGGGTGGCGGCCACCCCGAGGATCATGCCCAAGACGGGGAGCCCTGTCTTCACCTTCGGGTCTCTACTGGACGTTCCGGGGGGTGAGGCCCCGCTCGATGGGGACGATCTTGTGGTCGCGGGCCAAAAGGGCGGTGTCGAGGGGTCCGGCGACGGCGATGACCGCGACGGCGACGACGACCGGTTTCCGGGCTGCTGCCGCCAGTCGTTGACCGATGGAAGGTGGTGGTGGCCGGGGCGGGTCGGGGGGAGCTGCTCCGAGGGGTGTGTGGATGTGTCGGCTCAACGTTTCGATCGTCGGTACCAGCGCGCAGGTCGTCAGGAGCGATGTGAGGATGGCCACCTTGATGCCGAACTCGGTGGTCTGTAGCAGGATGAGGCCTCCGGCCAGGGTGGCGGTGGTGACGGCGTAGATGATCCGGCCCAGCGGCGACTTGGGTGCTGTCTGGGGATCGCTGATCATGAAGAAGACGAAGATGAGCAGCTCGGGTGACAAGGCGATGGTGACCCAGTAGAAGCTTCCGGCCACCGGGCCGTCGTGCCAGGTGGCGTAGTAGCTCCGCCCTGAGAGGGCGAAGCCGCCGATGAGCACGGAGAAGGTGGCCAGGAAGGCGCCGGCCATCGGGAGCATCTTCACCTGGTGAAGCACCCACCAGCCGCCGGTGAGGATGACGGCCATGGAGATCAGGACGGCCGGTCCGAGGGGGGCCCACCACAGGTGTTCGGAGAACACCCGGCTGGGGCCGATGAGCAGGAGGCCCCAGACCAGGCCGATGTTGGACGGGTTGAAGATGTGGCGCCCGTTGCGCCGGAGGACATGTTTGGGTAGCAGCGACAGGGCCACGACCAACGCGAAGTAGTGGAGCCCGTGGACGGTCCAGAGGTCCCCGTGCCGGGTGCCTCCGACGCGGAAGATGAAGGCGATGCTGATGCCGGTCTGGATGGCGCTGGCCGGCCAGATGAGGACGTGTCGGCGCCGGTAGGCCACGGTGATCTCGGTGGCCGCGCAGGACACGACGCACAGCAGGATCTGGGGGATCGACACCTGGAAGGCGAGGACGGTCTGGCCGAGGACGGTCAGGGCGATGATGGTGGCGGACAGCTTCAGGCGGGGGTCGTTCCAGCTGGGCAGGTCGACCGGGATCGACCTGCGCCCAACGACGATGTGCGGGCCGGTCCCGGCCGGCGCTTCGATCGTGGTCATCCGGCCATGTGGAGGGTGGCCGCGGCGTAGGCGCTGCTGATCGGCGGGCACCAGATGACGATCGACCGGTACCGGGTGGGGTCGAGCCCGTCGGGCAGGGCGTAGTTCAACGACCCAGCGGTTACGTCCATGGTCTGCACCAGCTGTGAGGGGGCACCGGTGACCTGCTCCGAGCCGTGGGGGGCCTCGAGTGTGCTCAGCCGAACCTGCAGATCGATGTTGGGGCTGACGAAGAAGTCATCGAGGCGGAGCGAGTAC
>JALZAH010000485.1 GCA_030948425.1 Actinomycetota bacterium | reverse complement strand
TCGCCCACATTGGTGATGACGCCGGAGCGCGTGTAGTTGACCGGCGGCTTGTCGGGAATGGGTTCCTGGGTGACGGGGTCGCCCTCGGCATCGGTGGCGGTGGCGAGCGTGCCATGGACGAACGTGGTCGAACCGGTGACGGCTTTGTCCGACGCCGTGCAGCTCACGTGCAGCTCGTCGCCCTCGACGGGCGGCGGGCCGAACCCACCAGGCGAGGCCGGATCGGCCGGGGAGCGGAGAACGATGTCGGCCGAGCTGGTCACCGACTTGGCCCCGGGCGTTCCCTTGGTGCTCACCGAGATCGGACCCGACGGTGGCGCCGAACCGACGGCCTTGGGCCAGATACCACCGAAGATGACGGCCGGACCGTACTGGGCCTTGGCCCCGGTCGGGTTGTTCCCCGCGACCGGCGAGGCCGAGCCGCCCTGCGGCAGTTGCACCGAAGGGCTGACGCCTGCCGGGGAGGCACTGGCCGGCTGGCCGCACCCTGAGGTGTTCTGGGGACCACCGAAGAGGCTGATGTTGACGAAGTACCCACATGCCTCACCCTTGACGGCGGTGATGGCGGCGCCGGAACCGGAGCCGGAGCCCGACGAGCATGAGGCGAACGCGCTGGCGCTCAACACGACCAGGGCCACCAGCGGGGTCTTCCAGGACATCGGTGTCGTTCCGAAGGCAATCGGTTCGCGCCTCGCCATTCGCTGCTCCTCGCTCTGAGCCCCGCCCATGGGGAGACACGGCCTCGGGACGAAGCGTGGCACGTCCCGCAGGGGTCTTCAACCAGCGGAGGGTCGCGGCTCACCGCCGAGGCTGCCGAACGGACTACGCACGACGGCCCTTTCGGGCCATTGCCACGTCGACGAGATCGGCGCATGCTCAGTCCGTCACCGGGAGGACACCACATGACCCATACCATCGACATCGGGCGGCCTGTCCGGCGCGGGGAGCCGGAGAAAGTGCCGACGCCCATCGACGGGGGACGAGGCGGCGGGGAGCGCCCGTCGGCGCTCGAGCGCTGGGGCAGGTTCTGTGCCCGTCGGCACTGGCCGGTGATCGTGGCGTGGCTGGTCATCCTGGTGGCGGTGGGCGCGTTCCACCAGGCCCACCACGGGGTGACGAAGGACAAGTTCGCGATCCCGGGTACCCAGTCACAGAAGGCGACCGACCTGTTGGCATCCGAGTTTCCCGCCGCGTCGGGTCCGAGCGCCACCGTCGTGTTCGAGGTGACTTCCGGGTCGCTCGCCGACCCGAACCACAAGGCGGCGATCGATCAGACGGTGACGAACCTCAAAGGCCTCCCGCAGGTCACCTCCGTGACCGGTCCGTTCGATCCCACGCCCACCGGCATCCAGGGGTTCGACCAGGGCCACGCCGTCGTGACGACCGAGAACCTGAACGTGAACGCCCAGCAGACCATCGGCTTCGCTACGGTCCCGTTCTCGGAACAACTGAGCGTCGACCGGGCCAAGGCGACGTTCACGGAGCTGGAGAAGGCCACCCGACCGGCGGTGGACGCCGGCCTGAAGGTGAACATGGGCGGCCAGGTCGTCGACCTCGGCAACCCGCCCGATCCCGGTCTCTCCAAGTACGCCGAGCCCATCGGCCTGGTGTTCGCGCTGATCATCCTCATCGTCGCCCTGGGGTCGTTCCCCTCGATGGCGGTACCGATCGGTGTGGCCCTGATCTCTGTTGTGCTGTCGGAGCTCCTCGTCGGCATCCTGGAGGCATCCTTCTCCATCGGGGCGGTGGCTCCCATCCTCGGGGCGATGATCGGGCTCGGTGTGGGGATCGACTACTCGCTGTTCATCGTGAGCCGCTACCGACAGGGCCTGACCGAGGGTATGGAGCCTTACGACGCCGTCGGCCGGTCCATCGCCACCTCCGGCTCCGCCGTGCTCTTCGCCGGGATCACCGTGTGCATGGCCCTGTGCGGTCTCTACTTCGTCGGCATCCCCTACGTGGCCCAGCTCGGTTACATCGCTTCGTTGTTCGTGGGCGTGACCATCGCCGCCGCCTTGACGCTGGTTCCCGCGCTGCTCGGGCTCCTCGGCCACCGGATCAACTCGCTGTCGATCCATCACCACCACGAGACAGCCGACATCCACAAGACCCTGTCGGCCCGCTGGGCGTCGGCGACGTCGAACCATCCGTTGCGTTACGCCCTGATCAGCCTGGTGATCCTGCTCCTCTTGGCTGCCCCGGTGCTGAAGATCGAGTTGGGTTTCACCGACGACGGCAACGCCGCGACCCAGCTGACCCAACGTCGGGCCTACGACACCCTGACCGCCAACTTCGGCGCCGGCGTCAACGGTCCGTTGCTCCTGGCCGTCGACCTCCGAGGGGCTGATCTCACCAACCAGCAGACGGTGTCCGACGGGTTCGTGGCCCTGGGCCGGCTCACCGACGCCATCAAGGCCACGCCCGGGGTGGCACGCGTGTCGTTGCCAGTTCCCAACAACGTCCCGACGGCGCAGGATCCCAAGCTGCCGACGGCGCTGATCATGCAGATCGTGCCGACCACGGCACCGAACTCCGAGGCCACCGCCAACCTGGTTCGCAACCTGCACGGCAACGTGATCCCGACGTCGTTGAAGGGGACCACCGGTGACGCCAACAAGGTCTACATCGGCGGTCAGACCTCGACCCTGATCGACCTGACCGATGCCCTCACCAGCCGGCTGCCCATCTTCATCGGCGCGGTTCTCCTGGGTGCTTTCCTGCTGCTGATGATGGTGTTCCGTTCGCTGTTCGTGCCGTTCAAGGCGGCCGTCATGAACCTGCTGTCGATCGGTGGGGCCTACGGCGTGATCGTCCTCGTGTTCCAGGAGGGCTGGGGCAAAGGGCTCATCGGCCTGTCCGGCACGGTGCCCATCGTCGCCTTCGTCCCGGTGATCATGTTCGCTGTGCTCTTCGGGCTCTCGATGGACTACGAGGTGTTCCTCATCTCCCGCATCAAAGAGGAGTACGAGAAGTCGGGCGACAGTCGCCAGAGCGTGGTGACCGGTCTGGCCGCCACCGCCCGGGTGATCACCGCGGCGGCACTGATCATGATCGCAGTGTTCCTGTCGTTCGTCACCAATCCCGACCCGACGGTGAAGATGATCGGGCTCGGCATGGCCGTCGCCGTTTTCATCGACGCCACGATCGTGCGCATGATGCTCGTGCCGTCGACGATGGAGCTGGCGGGCAAGGCCAACTGGTGGCTGCCCGCCTGGCTCGATCGCGTCCTACCCCACATCCACGTGGAGTAGGCAGGCCAGCGTCGTTCTGGCGT
>JALZAH010000461.1 GCA_030948425.1 Actinomycetota bacterium | reverse complement strand
GATCGTCACTGGGATCGTCCATCATGGCGCCCCCGATCTCCGCCGTTGTCGCCTGGCGGCCGTGGTATCGACTGGCCAGCTCATCGAAGTACTCGACCAGCAGGCCCCTGGCATCGGGGAGATCGGGCCGGACCGCTACCACGTGCAGCGGTAGCTTTTGGTTTCCCACGACCAGAGCCTTCTCCTTCTCGTCCGGCCATGACCACTGATTTTCGGGTCCACCGGCCCCCTCTGGGCAGGGATGCTCCTGGACTCAAACGGTCACTCGTCCCGGAGCGCAAGATCACGTCGCTACACCGGCAGCCGACGAAGGTTCGCTGCCGTTGCTCGGCGACCGAGCTCCACAAGGTCGATCGCGGTCACGCGCTGGCGGAGAGCATGTCGGCCCAGTTGTCCTTGCCGATCCGGATTGGCTTCTGGAACAAGGCGTCCAGCATCATTTTCCGGCAGGCTGGCCGAGGCGTTCAGTGCTCGTGACCCTACGGTCGGGAAGATGGTCGAAGTACGCCTCCGGGCGGTGCGGCATGGCCCGGCCAGTACGGCGCCGGGCCCTCAACGTCGGCATCACCTTCCAGCGTGAGGGCATCGCCCGCCACGCTCAGTTTCGTGCCGGCCAGTGGCACGACCTCGTCATCTTCAGCCGCATCCGCCAGGATCGCCTCATCTGAGCGCATGAGCTCCAGTGAGTACGTGCCGGGACGCGAGCTTGACCGCGTGCCCCCGAAGGTCGGGCGCTTACACCCGACGTGGGGCATCTCTGGGGCAGCAAAGTGGCCCGTAGACGATCCCATGGTAGGAATCGCTCGCCTGCGGGGGTCCCTCCGCCCAGGTCATTGCCGGTTCTGAAGCTGTGGATCTGGCAACAATGGTCACATGATCGACCGTGTCGACCCCGACCAGCCTGCAGGTGCCGTAAAGACCACTGAGGGTTACGGGAGGGAGGAATCACGGTCACATCAGCTTGACCGGAACTGGGCCGAGTTGCTCCAAGAGCTGCGGGTCATTGGTACCGGTGTCCAGATCCTGTTTGCGTTCTTGCTCAGCATCGCCTTCCAGGCTCGCTTCTCGGCGACCACCGACTTCGAGCGGGCCGTCTACGTGGCCACCCTGCTGCTCGCCGGGCTGTCCACGGCACTGATGATCACCCCGGTGGCTGTGCATCGCTTCACCTTCCGAGAACGGGTCAAAGACGAGCTGGTGGCCATCACCAATGTCCTGGCCATTGCCGGGTTGGTGGTGCTCTCGCTCGCCATGACCGGTTCTGTGCTCCTGATCTGTGACTGGGTGGCCGGCGCCTGGACCGCCGCCGTGTGCACCGCCGGCACCGTCGTCGTCTTCGGCACCGCGTGGCTCGGGTTCCCCTGGTGGTTGCGCCAGCGAGCGCTCAAAGATGCTCGCCGTTCCTGACGGCGCAGCGGTCCTTCCGACGCCGGTCGTCAGTGGGCGGGCAGGTAGCGCTGGGCGCCGACGATGCTCCAGCGGGTCATGCGCGGGCTGCGGTGAGCTCCGGAAGGCGGTCGGCTTCGGCTTGCTCATCGTTGGGGGCGTCGGAAGGGGTACGATCCGGCTGGCGAACGGGCGTGAGGAGGGCGGCGATCACTCCGGCGGCTGAGAGGGCGACGGCAACCCAGATGGCGGTGGTGAAGCCGCTGACGAAGTGGGCGGGTGAGCGGTAGCTGCCGTGCTGGACGAAGGTGGCGGCGAGCACGGTGACACCGACGACGCCGCCGAGTTCGCGCAGGACACTGTTGGTTCCCGATGCGACCCCCACTTCTTGCATGGGGACCGAGCCCATGACGGCATTGGCCACAGTCGGGAAGCACAGGGAGGTACCGGTTCCGGCGACCGCGAAGGCCGTCCCGAGGGCCAGGTAGCTGAGATGGGGGGAGACGGTGGCGGCTACCCAGGCCAGCCCGCCACCCTGGAGGGCGAGGCCGGCGACCATGAAGGGCCGGTTGCCGTAGCGGTCGGCGAGTTTGCCGGCCAGGGGGGCGATGACCAGGGGTGGGGCGGTCCAGGGCAGCAGGCGCAGCCCGGCGCCCAGGGGAGAGTAACCGAGGGCGCTTTGCAGCAGCTGGGCCATGAAGAACAGGGCTCCGAACAGCCCGGCGTACATGAAGAAGCTGACGGCGTTGGCGGCGGCGAAGCCCCGGCTGCGGAACAGCCTGATGGGCAGCATGGGGTTGGGGCAGTGGTGTTCCCACGCAACGAACGCGACGATGGCGGCCACACCGACAGTGAGGCTGAGGACGGTTTCGGTGCTGGTCCATCCGATCGTGTCGGCCCGGACCAGCCCCCAGGTGACGCCGAAGGCGCCGGCGGCGGCGATGGCCACACCGGCGACGTCTAGACCGGCTTGCGGCTCGCGGCTTTCTGCGAGCCGGCGCCGGGCGAGGGGGATGAGGGCGGCGCCGATGGGCACGTTGATCCAGAACATCCAGTGCCAGGAGATGCCGCCGACGACGGCGCCGCCGATCACGGGGCCCACGCCCACGGCGAGGCCGACGATGCCGCCCCACAGGCCGATGGCGCTGCCTCGCTTCTCGGCGGGGAACGCTGCGCACAGCAGGGTCAGGCTGAGGGGGGTGACGATGGCGGCCCCGGCGCCTTGGACGGCTCTGGCCGCGATTAGGGCGCCAGCTGTGGGTGACAGGGCGGCGGCGGCGGAGGCGACGGTAAAGACGAGCAGGCCGATGCTGAACAGGCGGCGGCGACCGAAGCGGTCGCCGAGGGCGGCGCCGGTCAGCAGCAGGCATGCGAAGGCCAGGTTGTAGGCGTTGACCGTCCATTCCAGACTGGACAAGCTGGTGTGAAGCTGGACGCGCAGCACGGGCAGGGCGCTGGTCACCACCAGGGTGTCGAGGGCGGTCATGAACGCGCCGATCGACACCAGGACCAGCGTCCAGGACTGCGGTGCTGGCCGTCGGGTGCGCGGCGCAAGACGGGCTGACAGCAGCGTGGTGGGCATGGTGCTCTCCTTGGTCGACGGACCCGGGGATTCGGGTCCTCTACTGATTCCGACGAGCGCCCGGCGCCGAGATCGACATCTCGGGCCGGCAAGCTGCGGATCTTCGGCTGCTGGTTCAGTCGCCGAGTTGGCGAAGCCGGCCGGCGAGAAAGGCCCGCTCGACGTCGTTGTCGCTGAGCAGATGGGCCTCCTCGTAGGCGAGGCGGGCTTCGGCGGTGTGACCCAGGCGGCGCAGGAAGTCGGCCCGCGACGCGGCCAGGTAGCTGTAGCCGGCGAGGATGGGTTCGGTGGCCAGGGCGTCGAGGGCGGCCAGGCCGGCTTCGGGTCCGGCGGCGAGGCCGACCGCCACGGCCCGGTTGAGGGCGACGACTGGCGACGGCCAGATTTGTACGAGCAGGTCATACAGGCCGACGATCTCGGACCAGTCGGTGGCCTCCCACGACGGAGACTGGGCGTGGACGGCGGCGATGGCCGCCATCAGCGCGAAGCGCCCCGGTGGTCGGCAGGCCAACGCCCGGCGGACGAGGCCGACGCCCTCGGTGATCGCCGCCCGATCCCAAGCGGCGCGGTCCTGGTCGGCCAGCAGCACCAAGACGCCCCGCTCGTCGAGCCTGGCGGCCCGGCGGGCGTCGGTGAGCAGGATGAGGGCCAGCAGCCCGGCGACGTGGGCGTCGTCGGTGAGTAGCGAGGCCAGGGTGCGGGCCAGCTCCAAGGCCCGCTCGACCAGATCTTGGCGGACCAGGTCGGCGCCGGCGGGGGCGGTGTGACCGGTGGTGAAGATCAGATGCACGACGCTGAGCACGGCGTCGATGCGGGTGGGCAGTTCATCCACCGACGGAACCCGGTAGGGGATGCGAGCGGCGGCGATCTTCTTCTTGGCCCGGGTCAGGCGGGCGGCCATGGTCGGCTCGGACACCAGAAACGCTCGGGCCACCTCGGAGGTGGCCAGCCCACAGACCAGGCGCAGGGTGAGCGCCACCTGCGCCTCGTAAGCGATCGAAGGGTGACAGCAGGTGAAGATCAACCGCAGCCGATCATCGGCCACCTCCACCATGTCCGCCTCCACCACGGTCTCCACCTCGTCGACGTCGGTCGTCGCTGCCTCGGCCACCAGCGGAGCCAGACGGTCGTTGGCGGACCGGCGGCGCAGCACGTCGAGGGCTCGTCGGCGGGCCACGGTGGTGAGCCACGCCCCAGGTGAGCGGGGTACCCCTGCTTTCGGCCACGACGCCAGGGCCTTGGCGTAGGCGTCTTGCACGCACTCCTCGGCCACGTCGATGTCGCCGGCCACCCTCAGGGTGGCGGCCAGCACGAACCCCCACTCGGCCCTGTGGGCCTCGGCAACCGCCGCCTCGACCGACGCGTCCACGCTCGGCCCCTGGTCAGGCGAAGGTGCGGATCGGTCGAACCTCGACGCCGCCGAAGGGGGCCGGTACCCGCCGGGCGATCCCCAGTGCTTCGTCGAGGTCAGCGGCGTCGATCAGGTAGTAGCCGCCCAACGCCTCCTTGGTCTCGGCGAACGGCCCGTCGGTGACCACCACGTCGCCACTGGCGTCCCGCCGCAACGTCGTGGCTGTGGCCACCGGCTCCAGCGCATGACCGCCCTGCAACACCCGGCCGTGGTCGGCCACGAACGCCCGATGCTCGGCGAGCGTCCGCTCGACGGTGTCCCCACCGGCGTTCTCCCATCCCGCCTCGTCCTCATAGATCAACACCAGATACCCGGCCATCGGTCCTCCTCGTCTTCGTCCCAGCAATCATTTAACGACACATCCAGTGGCGCGGCATCCCGCTCGGCTGGCCCACGGGGTCGACAGCGCTGCGATACCCGTGGACCGGCCGTCGGGACATCCCCGATGGAACCTCAGGACTCGATGGTTTCGCCGATCTCCACGGCGTCGCCCTGGGTGAGACCGGGACAGCCCGCTGCCAGGGTGGCGGCGGCGTCGAGGGACTCGGCGGTGACCACCACGTAGCCCGACAGCTCATCGGATCCAGGTCCGGCCGCACCGAGCACCCGCCCGGGGCCGACCCGGTGGCCGAAATCAGCGACGGATGAGCCGATCGACTCGAACCAGCGCATCCAGGCGCTCTCCTCCTCTGCCGAAGGCCTCCGACCCTTCTGGCCTCGGAACGAAAACACGTAGCTGGGCATGATCTCTCCTTCCATGGGTGCCGGCCCGGTGCCGGCCTCCACCGATACCGACGATCGACATTCCCCGCGATCGACAAAGCTCGAGGCTTTCGCCAGAACCCGCGCTTCAGGAGAGGACCATCATGGCGCTCTACGCCGCTCTGCTCTACTACGACACCGACCGCTACTGGACCGACGAGAACGAAGCCGAGCACCTCGCCGGCTACGCCGACTTCGGCCGAGCCGCAGCCTCAGCCGGCGTGTCTCGGGGCGGCCAAGCGCTCCAGCCCCCGGCCACCGCCGCCACAATCGCCGTGGCCGGACACCAAGGCGGTGAGCTGACGGTGACCGACGGGCCGTTCGCCGAAACCAAAGAGGTCCTTGGCGGGTTCTATCTCCTCGAGGCCGCCGATGTCGACGAGGCGTCGCTCTGGGCGGCACAGATCCCTGCAGCGTGGCGGGGAAAGGTCGAGGTTCGCCCGGTAGTCCACTCAGCGTCGATGCCGCCATCACCGCCTGAGCGCCCGCAGTAACGAGCGGCCAGCGCCGGAGCTACGAGAACCGACCACCGTCCACGAGCCAGTGACCCACGTCGTCAGGCATCTTCAGCGAAAGCGACGTAGGCGGCCACGCCGGCACATGGGTCTGGGGACCGCTCCGGGCTCCGGTGTCGACTTCGGTCAACGGGGCAGAGGTCCGGCGCCCAGCTGGGCCAACAGGTCGGCGATGACCGACACCCGGCCCTCGGTGGCCTCCCAGCGGTCGCCGATTCCTTGGTGGTCGACCAGTCCGAACACGTCGGGTGCCACGCCGAGCGATGCGGCGGCGGCCTCGGCAAGCGGTCCGGGCTCGGCGTCGTCGCCGTCGAGCGGCCACGCCTCCAGACCGTCCCAGAGCATCTCGAGAGGCGCCGGCGGCTGGGCCCCGGTGGCCAAGGCCAGGGCCGTGGCCGCGAAGACCTCGTAGGTGCCCGTGTGGCCGGGGCGGCGGTACCCGGCGACGGGGTGCAGACGCCATTCCAAGGCCATGGCCGCCGGGCCGTCATCGCGGATCCACACCTGGGCGCCGTTCACGTAGGCGTCGACCGGTTCGCCGAAGCGATCGTCGAGCGCCACGATCACCTCGGGCCGGGCACGCCACACGCAGGCCGGGATCAGCGCAGCCACCTTCAGCTCTGCGGGAAGGTTGGTCGGGTCAATCCTCGTCGCCGTGGCTGCGGAGGAACTGCTCGACCTCCTCGGCCAGGGCGCCGGCGTCGGCAGGCAGCGGTGGGGGAGAGTCATCGAGGCGGTCCGAGTCGTCGGCCTCCTCGAGCTGGGCCACATAGGCGGCGGCGTCCTCGTCGTCGGCCACCCGCTCGCTGACCTGGCGTTCGTACTCCTCAGCGGCCACCCGCAGCTCGAGAGGGTTGACCAGGGCCCCGAGCACCCCCGCGGAGCGCTCGATGAGGGCCAGGGCCGCTTTGGGGGACGGGACCTGGTGCACGTAGTGGGGCACCGCGGCCCAGAAGCTGACCGTGGACATCCCGGCACTCTGCAGGGCGTCGTGGAGGACACCGATGATGCCGGTCGGCCCTTCGTAGGTGTTGGACAGCACGCCCAGGCGTCCGGCCAGCTCGGTATCCTCCGAGCTGCCCGAGACCCGCACAGGGCGGGTGTGGGGAACATCGGCGAGCAGGGCCCCGAGGATCACCACCGTCTCTACCCCGACCTCTCTGAGGGTGTCGACGATCGAGGTGCTGAAGGTCCGCCACCGGAGCTGGGGCTCCACCCCCCGTACGAACACCACGTCACGGGCGGTGCTGGGCACCTCGGCGTAGAGAAAGTCGGTGGTGGGCCATTCCAGGGCCCGGGTGGCACCGTCCACGATCTTCACCTGGGGCCGGGTCTCGGTGAAATCGAAGAACTCCTCGGGATCGATGGAGGCGAACTCCTCCGCATCCCAGGTCTGGGCCAGATAGCTCACGGCCAGGGACGCAGCATCGCCAGCATCGTTCCACCCCTCGAAGGCCACGACGGCCAAGGGGCGTCGCAGGCGGGGGTGCTCGGACCACTGGACAGAATCCATGCCATCGACGGTACCGCCACTGATCGCGTCAACGACGGTCTTTAGCGGGCGAAGACGGCTACGAAGTCCCGCCAGTAGGGGGTCAGGAAATGGTTGGTCGGGAAGTACATGCTCTCCAGGAGCTTGGTTCCGCTCACCGGGGCTGCGTCCCCGGTGAAGGTGTCGAAGCTGACCCATTTGGGGTTGATGTCGAGCTGCATGGCCCGCACCGCGCCGACGGCGACCATGGCTGCGGCCAGGGTCGGCGGGTCGAGGCCCGGGCCGGCCACATAGACCAGGTCACCGGAGGCATCCACGCCCAGCGCCGAGCGCCACGTGAGGACGTTCTCGTGGAGCGGATCACCCCACACGGTGATCGGGTTGGTGGCAGCGGTCAGCGGGGTGGGGGCGCCCCCGTCGACCAGGAGCTCGAGGTTCTGGCGCACCGCGATGACGTCGGGGGTCAGGGTGGCGTCGCGCCCCCACTGGGCCACGGTGGCCGACCCGTTGGCCCTGATGACCAGCGATGCCGCTCCGTCTCGCAGGGACAGGGCCTGGTGGCCGTCGGCGTACCAGCCGCCCCGGGAGGCATCGAGCTGGAAGCCCCCGTTGAAGGCGGCCACCAGGCTGGCCTGGAGTGCGGGGGGTACGGCCCCGTCGTTGGACCAGGGGCCGGCGGGCTGGGACGTCCCGGCATAGAGGGCCACCGTTGTCTTGGCTGCGGACACCCACGCCGCCGACACCACATGGCCGCCCATGCGCAACGTGGTGGTCCGCACCGCTGTTGTGGTGCCGACGCTGCGCCCGGCGCCGCTCCACTGGCCGTCCCCCGGTGCCCCCACCCAACCGGCGTCCACCGTGGGTGGCTCGGGAAGGGGCCGGTCCGGACGGCGGGTGTTCGTCGCCGGATCCGGCGCCGGGTCCGACGGCGGGGCTGACTTCGCCTGTTTGCCATCTCCGAGCCCCGAGCGACCGCTGGCACCCGACGAGCAGCCCGTGGCCATGAGCCCCGGACCCGCCATCAAGGTCATGGCGGCGGCGATGGTGATGGTGGAGCGACGCGGCCCCCTTCGATGCGACGCCACGCTGTGGAAGCTACGGCCTGGTGGAGCGTTGACGGCGTCGGGTCGCTTCAACTCGGTTGTGGGATCGGCTGGACAAGGTGAGGCTCACCGGTCGCCGAAGGGGATCGCGGGGTGCAAGGGTTCTTTGGCGATCACGTTGGCCTGGTCGCGGCTGAGCACGTTGGTGGCGACCAGACGGTCGAGGACCTGGCCCTGGCGTTGGCGGGCGAGGGTGAGATGGCCGGCAGGGTCGTAGGCGCTCGGGGCCTGGACGAGGCCGGCGAGCAGGCTCGCCTGGGCCCAGGACAGGGCCAGGGGGGCGACGCCGAAGTAGTGGTGAGCGGCGAGGGTGACGCCCTGGGCGCCGTCGCCGAAGTAGGCGGCGTCGAGGTAGAGGGCGAGGATTCGGGTCTTGGTGAAGGTCCGGTCGAGTTTGATGGCAAGACCGAGCTGGTCGACTTCGGCCCGGGCGCCGGAGAGCCCGGGGGTGTAGAGCAACTTGGCGAGCTGCAGCTCGATGGTGACACCCCCGGCGTTGCTGTTGCCCTCCACGGCTCCCCACGTCGTCCGGAGCAGCCCTCGGGGATCGAGGGCAGGATCGTGGTAGTAGCGGCTGTCCTCGGCGGCGATCACCGCATCGCCAACCTTGACGGGGATGACTCCGTCGTCGCTCGGGGCGTGATGAGCGGCGAGGATGGCCTGGGCTCGGGCGGGGGCGTCGCCGACCGACCGGGTGGAGGTCAACAAGGCGATGACCCCACCCGCCGCGGTGGCGGCGACGAGCAAGACAGCCACCAGGAGCCTTTGTCGCCATCGGCGGGTTCGAGAGGCGCGCCGCGACCGGGTGGCGGAGTGGCGAGGCGCGTAGCCGGGCCGTAGAGGGCTGCGCGTACTCGTCATGGCACCCCTGGAGCCCGATCGGAGAGCGCGCCGCTGTTCGCGGCCGCAGATTCCCGTCGCCGGGTGAGGGTCACGGCCAGTGACGACGCTTTGTAGCCGACGGCGACGATGAGTGCACCGACGACGGCATCGACGATGTAGTGGTTGCCGGTGACGATCACGCCCACCAAGGTGATCATGGCGTAGCACGCCACCGCCGTCTTGGACCACCATCGCCGCATGACCGGGATAAGAGCGGCCCCGCACCACAGCGCCCAGGCGACGTGCAGGCTGGGCATGGCCGCGAACTGGTTGGACAGATCGGGCATCGGTCCTGAGTTGAACGCCCAGAACCCACCGATCACCTGAAGGGTGTCGACGAAGCCGTAACCCGGAGGCAGGAGTCGAGGGGGCATCAGGGGGAAGAAGGCGAATCCGGCCAGGGCCAGCGTCGTTGCTCCTGCGAGGGCGTTGCGCCAGATCCGGTACCGGGCCGGGTAGTGGAAGAACAGCAGGACCAACACGGCGGCGGTGACCACGAAGTGAGTGCTGCCGTACCACACGTCGAGCACCTCTACGACGAAGTGCTCGTGAAGAGCGATGTGTTGGATCGGGGCTTCGTGGAACACGCCGAGCGCCCGTTCGAGCCCGATGATCCACTGGGCGTGGTGGTACGCCACGGCCACGGAGACAGGCCTGGTGCCCCGGACGTCGCGAATGGCGGTGTAGACGATGTAGAAGGCGGCGATGACCGTCAGCTCTCGCCACCAGCGGGGAGCCGTCGCCAAGCCGTCGGGGTTGGTGTGGCGAACGGTGGGCGGCCCAGCAGGTCGCTCCCGGGGGCGACGCCTGCGGACGGCCTTGGCCTGGTCCCGTCGAGGCGTAGGATCGGCGGTCAGGGCGGTGCTCCTGGTCATCCGGCGGTCGCCGACCAGCAGAGCCCAGGACGCCTTGACATCTGTCGGCTCACTGCGAGTGTCGGCCCCCGTCGGTGCGGACCAGCTCGCAGCGGTCCCCCTCCGTGCGGGCCAGCGACCATGCGAAGAGCGCCGGGCGAGGACCGACGACGGACGACCAGATGTGCCACACGGTGCCGTGGACCCTAATCCGTGGCGCGACCAGCGCTGAGAGCAGCCACCGACGTCTGTGAGCTTCAGCGAACCTTCAGCACCGGTGAGCCATCCTGCGCCGATGGTCGGCCTGTTCGTCACCCCGGATGGCCCGACCGACGCGGTGGGCGACTCGGCGGTGTCGGCATCCCCGGCGGTCACGGTCCCGTGTCTGGCTCCGGTCGCGGACATGGCGGACCACAGATCTCGGATCATCTCCCGACGGGCCCTCGCAGCCGGGTCCCTCTTGGTGGTCGGGGTGGTGGTGGCCCACACGGCACCGTCGGCGTTGAACACGGCGGGGCGAGCGTTGCACCTGCTGGCCCAGCCGCGCTGGGCGTGGGTGGTGGCGGCCGGCGCGGCGTGCGTCCTGACCCACGTCATGGCAGCGGTGGCGCTATCGGGAGCGACGGCACGACACGTGCCATTTGGCCCTACGTTCATGGCCCAATTTGCCTCCTCGTTGTGCAACCGACTGGTGCCAGCCGGGCTCGGGGGGATGGCCACCAATGCCAGGTACCTCTGTCGATGCGGCCTGGACCGACCGGCCGCCGTCGCCGCCGTCGGTCTGAACGCCGCCGCCGGGTTCGTGGTCCACGCCGCGTGCATCACCGTCGTGGTCCCTATCGCCGCTCCCGGCCTCCTCGCCCAGCACCACCTGCCGGTGTTGTGGCTCGCCGTGGGCGGGACTGTGGGCGCCGCCGGGCTCGTCTGCGCCGTGGCCAGGACCGCCTCGGGTCAGGGCCGCCTGGTGCGGGCGTGCTCGACAACGGGTCGTGGACTCCTCGACACGCTGCGCTGCGGGCGCCGGGCCGTGGCCCTGTTCGGAGGATCCGCCGGGATCACCGCGGCCTATGGGGCGGCCCTGGCCGCATCCCTGTGGGCGTTCGGTGTCCACATCGGTTTCCTGCAGGTCATCACCGTGCTGGTGGTGGCCTCCGCGGTCGCCGCCCTCAGTCCGACGCCCGGCGGGATCGGGGTCGTCGAACCGGCGCTTGTCGCCGGTCTGAGCAGCGTCAGCCGTCAGGTGGCCCCGGTCGTCGCCGGTGTCATCGCCTATCGCCTCATCACCTACTGGCTGCCCGTTCTGCCCGGCGCTGCTCTGCTGGTCGTCCTGCGTCGCCGAAACTTCCTCTGAGCCGGCCGGCGAACAGCGCCACATCGGAGTCTCCGGTCAGGTTCGCTTCAGGTTAGCTTCAGGGTCGGCGGGTCATAGTCTTGGTCGTGAAGGTCCTGGTCGTCGAAGATGAGAAGCGGTTGGCGTCGGCCCTCAAGCGAGGTCTGGAGTCGGAGGGCTTCGCCGTCGACGTCGCCCTGGAGGGCAGGGAGGGACGGTGGCTGGCCACGGAGAACCCCTACGATGCCATCGTTCTTGACATCATGTTGCCGGGTGTCAATGGGTTCCAGCTGTGCGCCGGCCTGCGCGATGCCGGCAACTGGACACCGATCCTGATGCTCACCGCCAAGGACGGTGAGCTCGATGAGGCGGAGGCTCTCGACACCGGTGCCGACGACTTCTTGACCAAACCGTTCTCCTTCGTCGTCCTCGTCGCCCGCCTCAGGGCATTGCTGCGCCGCGGTGGAACCGAGCGCCCAGCGGTGCTGAGCTGTGGCGACTTGACGTTGGATCCCGGTGCCCACCGCTGCAGCCGTGGCGACGTCGTCGTCGACCTGACCGCCAAGGAGTTCAGCGTCCTCGAGTACCTGTTGCGCCGGGCCGGCGAGGTGGTGACCAAGACCGAGATGCTTGATCATCTGTGGGACTTCAGCTTCGAGGGCGGGACCAACCTGGTCGAGGTGCACGTGAGTGCCCTGCGCCGCAAGGTCGACGCTCCATTCGCCCGCCAGAGCATCCAGACCATCCGGGGGGTTGGCTACAAGCTGGTCAGCACCGGTGCCTAGACGTTGGCTGCGGCGCTTCGGGACCGTCCGGATCCGCACCACGGTCGCCGCCACCGCCGTGGTGGCCGTGGCCTTGGCCGCCGGTGGGGCGATGCTCGTGTCCGTGCTCAACTCTTCGCTCGAGCACAACCGCCAGAGCGTTGCCGTCACCCAAGCGGTCGATGTCGCCACCCTGGCGGCATCGGGACAGCTGCCGAGCGTGCTTGCCTCGCCGAATGAGGACGCCACGCTGTCGCAGGTGGTGGATCAGAACAACCAGGTCGTCGCCTCGTCGGCAAACATCGTCGGCGAGCCGGCCGTGGCCCCTTTCGTCCGCCTGGCCAATCAGCGCGTGGTCAACCGGGTGAAGACCCTCACCGCCACCGACGGGGGGCCATCGCTGCTCGTCGCTCTCGGTGGCCAGCTGCAGGGGCGTCCGGTGACCGTCTTCACCGCCGTGTCGCTCGAGGCGACCGACGCCGCTGTGCAAACGGTGATCCTCGGGCTCGCCATCGGACTGCCGTTCCTTCTCGTGTTGGTGGCCGCCACCACGTGGGTGATCGTCGGGCGAGCCCTGCTTCCCATCGAGCTCATCGGGGCCGAGGTGGCAGAGATCACCGACCATGACCTGCACCGTCGGGTGCCCCAGCCCGCCGTCGAGGATG
>JALZAH010000514.1 GCA_030948425.1 Actinomycetota bacterium | reverse complement strand
CGGCGATGGAGTCGACGGTGGCCTCGATCGACCGAAAGAACCGGACCCGGCGGCCGTCGGCGTGCACGGCCACGGAGAAGGGGTCCATCTCCAGGTAGTCGAGGCCGGCGCCGACCAGGTCGAGCTCGGCGGGGATGTCGGTCATGTTGATCATGTTGTGGGCGACCGAGTGGAGGTCGAACCGGTAGCCGGGGACCGTCTCTTCGGTTCGCGAGCCCCCTCCGGGGCGATCGAGGGCCTCGACGACGACCACGTCGAGGCCGGCCCGGGCCAGGTAGCAGGCGGCGATCAGGCCGTTGTGACCGGCCCCGACGACCACCACATCGTGGCGGTTTGCGCCGCTGGACGGGGGGGAAGGCATGGCCGACAGTAGGACGCCTCCCCCCAGATGTGACAACGGGCGCCGAAGCACCATCCTCGCGAGAGGGTTTGCTAGTGTTCGACGACCACGGGATGAGGTCCCAGCTACGAGTTCGCCAGCCGGCGGGCTCCAACTTCAATTGGCGTCCCACTATCGAACGTGGCCTGCGACAGGCCAGATATGCGATGACCCGCTTCGGTGGGCAGATAAGGGAGATACCTACATGAGGACTCGGATCTCGGTCCTGCTCACGGTGCTGCTGACGTCGGCGGCGGCGCTCATCGCCATCCCGGCCGCGCCGGCCGGTGCCGCCCTGGCCGACGAGCAGTTTGCGGCCTTCAGCACGGGGACGGCGGTCGCTACCAACGCCCTCACCCTCGGCACGACGACCGTCGCCAAGCTCGGTGAGGCCCACTCGGGCAGCTCGGTCGACTCCACCGGCCTCGGCACTGCCATCACCGACGAGCTGGGCCAGAACGTCCAGCCTCCGCTCCCGGACAAGAACGCCTACGGGCGCGGCAGCGGGCTCGAAGCCGGTCTCGTTCTGCCCGCCGACCAGCCGATCGACGTGAACCAGCTCATTCTCTCCGGCATCGCCGAAGCGTCGGCCCCGCCGCCCGAGGGAGTCCCCAACCCGATCACCAAGACGATCAGCGTCGACCTCCCGCCCGTGCTGACCACCGGGCTGTTGACCGGCACGGCCCAGGCCATCTACGACCCCAACACCTGCGCCATCGGCCAGCCCATCTCCTACGGCAAGGGTGAGGCCGCCGACGTGAGGCTCGTCGGCGCTCCCGACACACCACTGGTCGGTACGACCACCTCGGGCGACCCCACTGCCAACACCGTGACCAAGTCGGAGTCGTTCTCGTACTTCATCCCCAACCCGGACGGTTCGTTCGGCTTGGTCAGCGAGACCCACCAGCTCATCGCACCGATCTCCCTGCTCAACACCGTCGCCGGGCCCACGCTCACCATCGAGGTGGCCGGTGAGTTCATCCTCCGGTCCACCGCCACCGGCATCCCCGGTGACCCGAGGAACGGCGTCACCTACCCGGGCAACCCCCTCATCACCATCAAGGGGCCGTTGGGCGTCCCGCTGTTGTCGATCAACCTCTCCAGCGTCCTCGGGCCCACCGGGGTCACGATCCCCCTGGGCGCGATCGGAACCATCAGCCTCGGCCAGTCCCCCCGGGCCATCGGGGGCCCCCCGGGCTCGCCCGTCGCCAACGCACCTGACGGCACCCTGGCCGCCGGCGCCGTCGACGCCATCGGGTCGATCAGCCTCCTCGCCATCGTCCCCGGCGCTCCTGTCGTCGACCTGCGCCTCGGTCACATGGAGGCGGCCGCCACGGTGCCGCCCGGCGGGGTCCACTGCACCATCCCGGTGTCCAAGACGGCCACGCCGAACCCGGCCACGGCCGGCCAGGAGGTCACCTGGACGATCAACATCCCGTCCGACCCCGCCTTCTTCGCCCAGTTCTTTGCCTGCGACCTGATCGGAATCAAGGCCACCGACGTCCACTCGGTGATCGACGGCAACCCCAAGTTCGAGATCACCAGCGCCGACCACGGGGGAGTCGTCAATGGTGACACCGTCACCTGGGACAACCTCGGCAACTACACACGAGGATCGCCACCGATTGTGCTCACCCTCAAGGGCCGAATAATCGGCGGCACGGGCACCCTGGAGGACCTCGTCGACGTGAGCGCCACGCTCGGCAACTGCACCGGCGGCATTGCCGGTCAGGCCATCGTCGGGTCGGGCCAGTTCCAGAATGTCGCCCTCACCGGCTCCGCCCTCTTGGTCGGCCCGAAGGTCAACGCCGGGAACCTGGCCGCAACCGGTGGCGACGCCCGCTACCTGCTGCTGGGTGGGCTGTTCCTCCTGGCCGCCCTCGACATCCGCCGCCGGCTGCACAAGCGGGTCGAGGTCAAGGCCTAGCGTCACCGCTGCTGAACACTGCTGAGTCGACGATCCGCCGGGTCCTGCCC
>JALZAH010000512.1 GCA_030948425.1 Actinomycetota bacterium | reverse complement strand
GGGTCACAGGCCCCGCGAGGCCACCGCCGGCTCAGTCCTCTGCGACGATCTTGACCCGATCGTACGCGAACGTAGCCATCAGGTTGAATCTCTCGTACCCAGCCTTTGCCTGATCGATCCGCCCACTGATCTGCGGATAATGGGTGACGACCTCGCTGATCGTCCTTTCGAGTCGAGGACGGAGACGGGCTCTCACTGATTCCCAATCCACCTTACGTCAGCAACGGTGCGGTGGCTGCGGGTGTCTTCGTCGGCGGAGGTCGTCGCGAATGAACTGGCATATCTCTCGAACATATTCGGCGTCGTGAGATTCCGCTCGGGGAGATACGGCTCAGCCTCTTCCGGCTCGATCACCTGCTTCCACAACACCAGCTCCCGGAGCAAATTGATTCCGATTCAGATTCCCGGTCCATGTACCAGTCGACAGCCGCCCGCAATCGCTCATCACCTATCAGGGACGTGAGTGCCAGCTGAGCCACCTGTTGGCCGCCCGCCGTGGCAGTACCCAACTCGGTAGCCAGCGCTCCCCAATCGAGTGGCCCGGGGATGGGGGTATCGTCCATTGCCATCCCATTCTCGTCCGGCGTCCTCGGAAGCAGCAGATCGGCCTGATATGGAGGACGCTGTCGTTCCGTCGAAGAGCGCTGGTCGCGTGCAGTCGACGACACTGAGGGGCGTGAGACTCGGCCGGCTCCGGGTACCGAGGGTGAGGTGGTCACACCGATCGTGGAGAGTGGGGCCGCTGGGACGAACGCTTTCGTGAAGGCGTGAGTCCTAGGTTTCTCCCGCCCACTACAGTCAGGAGCCATGCATGGAGTCCTCACCTTTGTTACCGCATGCAAGTACGGGACAGATCACTACTCCTGTATCAAGGAGCAGCGCGTCAGCTGCTGACGCTCCCGTTTCTTGGCAGAATTCATGCCGCAACGACGAGGGCGGCTCATCCCAGGGACATCGACAGTGGGAACGACGGACGAGGTAGATGACGGACCCCGCTTTCATTCGCCCAGGCGCTACCTCGCCGAGGGAGTGGGACTGGTCGTTCTGGCCATCATCGTCGCCGTGGTCGTCCGGACCTTTGTGCTCCAGGCGTATTACATCCCGTCGGCCTCAATGGTCCCTCAGCTGCGGGTCAACGACCGCGTCGTCGTCTCCCGACTGGCCTTCGACCTGCACCGGCCGCACCGCGGCGACATCGTCGTCTTCCCGGCGCCGCCCGGCGAGGCGCCCCTTCTTTCTCGGCGGGGCCTGGCGTCGCGCCTCATCCACGACGTGGGCGCCGGCGTCGGTCTGAGCACCGACCAGACCGTGCTCATCAAACGGGTGATTGGTCTGCCCGGCGAGACGGTGCAGGGCCAGGGTGGTCGGGTCTACATCAACGGTCGCCTGCTCATCGAGCCCTATCTGCCGAAGACCACGGCGACGTCAACCTTCGGCCCCGAGCGAGTCCCGCCGGGCATGGCCTGGGTCATGGGTGACAACCGGGGGAACTCCTCGGACAGCCGGGTATTCGGCGCCATACCCGAGCACACCATCGTCGGTCGGGCCGTGTGGAAGATCTGGCCACCACAGCGAGCCTCATTTCTCTAGCCGTCCCGGCTGACGATCACGGTGCTGCCAGCCGGTGTCCACCCAGCCAGACCACCCCATAGGTCCTAGCATGGAAGGCATGAACGACTCCTGCCCGACTCGTCCTCGGCCATGAGCGCTGAAGATCTGGAGCGCTACGAGACCGAGATCGAGCTGGCGCTCTACCAGGAGTACCGGGCCGTCCTGCCCATGTTCAAGTACGTGGTGGAGACCGAACGCCGGTTCTACCTGGCCAATGACGTCGCCCTCGAGGCCAAGGGTGAGGGGGCGAGGACGTTCTTCGAGATCACGGTCGGGGACGCGTGGGTGTGGGACATGTACCGGCCGGCCCGGTTCGTGTCCTCCGTTCGGGTGGTCACCTTCAAAGACGTCAACATCGAAGAGCTGCCCGAGAAGGAGCTGTAGCTATCGCCACAGGTACCCAATCCCGGGCGCTTGGTCGCCGCGGCGAGGATCTGGCGGCCGCCTGGTACGAGGGTCATGGCTACACGGTGGTGGCCCAGAACTGGCGGTGCCGAGCCGGGGAGATCGATGTGATCGCCCGCCGGGTCGGACTTGTGGTCTTCTGTGAGGTCAAGACCCGGACCAACCGTCGCTTCGGGACACCGGCGGAGGCTGTCACCATGGTCAAGCAGGCCCGGCTACGTCGCCTGGCCGGTCAGTGGTTGGCCCAGCAGCCCTCCGGGCGCCGCAGCAGGATCCGCTTCGACGTGGCCGCCGTGGAGGAAGGGCAGGTGGAGATGCTCGAGGCGGCGTTTTGAGCTCGTGGTCCGGCCACGACCTGCGGCCCGACAGCTTGGTCGTCCACCTCGGTCGACCGCCCGCCGTGCCCGGAGGCTCCCTCAACCCGCCGGTCGTGCTCAGCTCCACGTTCCATCAGGGTGGCGCCATGGTCTACGGGCGCGACGCCAACCCGACGTGGGAGGCGCTGGAGGCTGCCGTCGGCGCCCTCGAGGGAGGCGCTGCGGTGGCGTTCGCGTCCGGCATGGGGGCCATCGCCGCCCTGTTCGAGACCTTGCCCACTCCGGGCCGGGTGGTTGTCGCCGGAGACGCCTACAACGGCACCCGGCGCTTCTTGGTCGACGCTGCTGATCGGGGCCGCTTGCGGTTCAGGACCGTGAATGTGGCCGACACCGCCGGAGTCCTCCAGGTGTGCACCGAGGTGGCCGGTGGACCGGCCCGCTCCTCGGGTCGCAGCGGGGAGTTCGGCACCGGCGGTCTGCTGTGGCTGGAGTCGCCCACCAATCCCCTCCTGGCCGTGGCCGACCTCACCGCCCTGTGCGCGGGAGCCCATGAACTGGGGATGGACGTGGTGGTAGACAACACCTTCGCCACCCCGCTGCTCCAGACGCCGCTGGCCTTCGGCGCTGACGCCGTCGTCCACAGCGCCACCAAGCTCCTCGCTGGCCACTCCGATGTGCTGGCCGGCCTGGTGTGCTCCCCACGCCCTGACGTGGTGAAGCGGATGCAGGTCCGTCGATCTCTCCACGGTGCCGCTCTGGGACCGTGGGAAGCGTGGCTCACCCTCCGAGGGATCCGAACCCTTTCCGTTCGCCTGGAGCGAGCGCAGGCCAACGCCAGTGTGTTGGCCGAACGTCTGGCTGGCCATGGCGCAGTGCAGCAGGTGCGATATCCCGGGCTGGTCACCGACCCCGGCCACGGGCTCGCCACTCGGCAGATGCGTGGTTACGGAGCCATGGTCTCCTTCGACGTTCAAGGCGGAGCGGACGCCGCGGAAGCCGTCGTCGGTGCCACCCAGCTGATCACTGCCGGTACCAGCCTGGGCGGTGTGGAGAGCCTGATCGAGCGGCGGGGACGATGGGTGGGGGAGGGGGGCCTGCCCTCCGGACTTCTCCGGCTGTCGGTCGGCATCGAAGACATCGAGGATCTATGGGCTGACCTCGACGCGGCGTTGGCGGTCGTTCCTGTCCAGTCGTGATCCGTCGTCGGGTGACGCAGGT
>JALZAH010000433.1 GCA_030948425.1 Actinomycetota bacterium | reverse complement strand
GTGTGGAGCAGATGCGTTCCTGCTGTTCGCGTGGTGGGAGACGAAATCGATACGAGGCGATCTGCGATTGGGAGATGTGCGGAACGGTCGCCCCGGTAACGATGCCTTGGAGGTAGCGGCTGAACGTCTCGGTCGCAAGTAGATGGTGGATGTAGCTGGTCAGCACGTGAGCAGTGCCGCGTAGCCGAGTCACGCGTTGGACCAGAAGCGCGGGGAGGTCCTCCTCTCGGACGCGCGACCGCTTGAGCCCTGCCTCAATCCACGGACGATCCATAGCGAGGACAACGTCGCCCGCTCGAAGGTCGTATCGGGCATCCCTCCGCTCGGAGCCCGGCCAGTACGCGCATCGCTCCCAATCGAGGCTGCCTTGACCAATGTTCACGCCGCGAAGAAGACGAGTGTCGACGGGATCATTTGAGAAGGTCGAACTCTTGAATGCGAAGCCAACCAGCATGTCGGCGACCTCGCCAAGTGTCGTCTCCGGCCACCCCGTCATGCGCCGAGGATGCCTTGGAGAGCGGAATCGACCCTTGCCCGCAGGCTGTCAGCCTCGTCGCTCAGTCGGGTGAACTCGTCGTACAGCCCAGCCACCTTCTCGGTGAAGTCTTCGCCGTCGTCGTCGACCACGGCGGTGCCGGTGTAGCGGCCGGGGTTGAGGCTCCAGCCCTCGGCGGCAATTTCGGCGAGGGTGGCCACCTTGCACAGGCCCGCCACGTCCACGTAGGTCCCCTCAGGGAAGCGCTCCTTTAGTTTTAGGAGCACGTCACTGCCGGCGACCGCCTCGACGGCCTCGCCCCGGTAGAGCCGCACGATGTTGGCCAGCAACTCGATCTGCTCGGGGAGGAAGTCGCGATGGGCGCGGTCGATCTGGCGGAAGAGATGGCGGGCGTCGATGAACAGCACCGTGTCCTCGCGGGCGGTGCCGCGCTTGCCGTTGTCGAGGAACCACAGCGTCACCGGCAGGGTGACCGTGTAGAAGAAGTTCGTGCCGATGGCAACCATCACGTCGACGGTCTTCGACTCGATGAGCTGGCGGCGGATCTCGCGCTCCGAATGCCCGGCATCACCGGCGGAGTTGGCCATCACGAACCCACCCCGGCCGCCCTCGGCCAGCGACGAGGCGAACAGCTGGATCCACAGGTAGTTGCCGTTGTCGGGCTTCGGCAGCCCGAACGGGAAGCGGGGGTCGCCGGCGAGCTTGTCCTTGTCGACGCCGTTCACGTTGAACGGGGGATTGGCCATGACAAAGTCGAAGGCGCCGGCGCTGTGGTGGAGGTCGTCGTAGTAGCTGTTGCCCAGGCGGATGTCGCCCGACAGGCCGTGGAGGGCGAGGTTCATCTTGGCCAGGGGAACCGTGACCTCCTTCTGCTCCTGGCCGTACACGGACAGCTCCTTGGTGGCCGAGCCCTGGTGGCGCTCCACGAACTTGGCGCACTGCACGAACATGCCGCCCGACCCGCAGGCGGGGTCGAACACCCGGCCGTGGAACGGCTCGATGATCTCCACGATCAGCCGGACGATCGAGCGTGGCGTGAAGAACTCCCCACCGAGTCGTCCCTCGGCCATGGCGAAGTTCGACAGGAAGTCTTCGTAGATGAGCCCGAAGGCGTCGCCGGACAACTTGCGAGGCAGTGGCGAGAACAGGCGCAACAGTTCGACGAGCGTGGACTTCTCCAGCCGCTGGTAGCCCTTCGGCAGCACGTCCTTCAGCTCGGGGTTGCTGGTTTCCACGAGCCGCATGGCCGTGTCGACGGCTGCGCCGAGGTCCTGTTCCTCGGGGAGATGGACGAGATGGGAGAGCCGGGCCTTGTCGGGGATGAACAGCACCGACCTCGCCCGGTAGTCGTCGGCCGTGACGGGGCGGCGGGCAGTGGCCTTGGCCTCCACCTCGGGCCGGACCTGCTCGTACCGGAGCTCGGCGTAGGCGAGGAAGATCAGCCCGAGCACCGGGCCCCGGTACTCGTTGGGCGCGAGCGTCGAGTTGGCCCGAAGCTCGTCGGCGGCGGCCCACAGCGTGCGCTGTACTTCAGCGAGATCAGTGGATTCCACGGCTGGCATCCTCCTCCGGGGAGCAACGGCCAAGCCCCGACCTGTTGCCTGTGGCCGAAGCGTACGTTCCCTGCCTTGGCGCCCGTGCCGTCGCTCGATCTGAGCGCGTAGAATTGCGCAAGCGCACTATGACCTCCAAGCCCCCAAGTCACCCGACGTTCGATAGCCCCTTCGGTGGTGCCCCGTGGGTCGCGCGGTCTGCCGATCTGGTCGATCGAGCGCGCAGGGCGCGAGAGGTTGGCGCATGAGCGAGGCGCGTTCGTGGTCTATCGAAGACGTCGTTGCCCCCTACGCTCCACGGGATCCGGAGAAGGGCGAGCGATCCGAAGACGTGGAGCAGTGGCTGGAGCGTCTTCATGAGAAGGCGGCCGATCCCGCTACTTGGGATCCCGAGCGTGACCTGCCCGGGTAGCTAAGGCCTCGCCAGATGCTGAATTGGCTGGTTGATGTTGATGACTCCTGTCGGGGTGAGTACCTCCGGGATCCATCGATTCAGTTCTGGTTGCGCCAGAGGGAGCGTGAGGGGCCGCCGGTCATCATGGGTGTGTCCGCAAATGGACTACCAGTGGCGCGTGGTCCGAATGGCGAAACCATCGAGTTCACGGTAGTGGCAAAGCCCTTGCAGTTTGGCACCGGGCCGCCATACGCCATTATCGGCATCCGTAGTATTAGTGGACCCTAGAACTGCAACTTGCGTGGCGAACATCAGTTCGTATAGAATGGCACTATGAAGGTGGAGCCTGAGAGCAGCGAGACCGAGGCCGCTGTTCTCGAGGATGAGATAGCCGAAATGTGTGGAATTCTCAACGTAGCTATGGGTCGGTTGGGTGCTCTGATCTGGCGGGTGTTGGCAACCGAGGCCTATGCCGGGGCCGGGATTCGTTCACCCGAGCAGTGGGTGGCGTGGAAATGCGGCGTCTCCCTCGGTCGGGCCCGGTC
>JALZAH010000426.1 GCA_030948425.1 Actinomycetota bacterium | reverse complement strand
CACCCGGGCGACGGTGATCATCGGAGTACCCGCGGCGTCTCGCCACCCGGATCGCGAAGGTCGGTTTCGGGCAGCACCTGCCCATACAACAGCCGGCTCAGGACACTGCCCAGCGCGTGGCGTTGGTCATCGATCCGGACCCAACGTGGACCGCCGAACGGCTCCTGATCCTCGACGTCGAGGACCACACCTGGACCGATGCCGAGGCCGGCGAGGTAGCGCAGCGCGGCGTTGTCCCGGTCGGAAACCCGGTCTACGCGGAAGCGGCAGCCGACGGTCGCGGTATCAAGTGACTCGCCCCACGTTTCGTCGTGATGGCCATGGCGCGGCGGGATGGGGTCGCCGTGCGGGTCCCGTGACGGGTAGTCCAGGGCGGCATCGATGCGCTCTTCGAGACGGTCGCTCAACGCGTGTTCGAGCAGCTCAGCCTCGGCGTGTACCTCGTCCCACGGCATGTCGAGGACCCGGGCAAGGAAGGTCTCGAGCAGACGATGGCGACGGATCACCCGTACCGCAGCACGCTGGCCGCTGTCGGTCAGCCGCAGTAGTCGCCCGTCCGGGCGTTGCAGCAACTCGTCATCTGCCAGTCGTTTGACCATCGCCGATACCGACGGCGACGTCACGCCAAGCTCGCGGGCTAGCGAACCATTGGTTACCGGCTGTCCGGTGGTCGATAACACGTAAATCACTTTTAGGTAGTCTTCGCCAGCTCGAGACATCGTGGGCATGAACCAGGACATTAGTCGGGACTACCGTTGTCGATAGCCCCGACTCTGAATGTTTCTCTAACCACTGCTATTGATTATATTCAGTTCAACAACCGGTGAAACGATTTTGCGATTGCTTTGTAAATATTTGCTTCTTTGCCAGGCGTTGCCATTATGTCTTCTGTTAGTGTCGAGCTTGGAAATGCGACGAACGATTTGAATGGGCGCGAAAGCCAACCGGTCGCGGACAAAGCGACGACGTCCGTAAAGACAACCCGCTATTTCTGTCCTGTTGACCAACGAGTGAAGGGTGTGTGGATGCGGTGAGTACGGACGAACTATTCGGCGGCGAACCAGTGATCACGTTCCATAAAGAGACCGACCGTCGGGCGTTCCTGCGCTGGACGGGCCTGGTTGGAGTGGGCGCGGCGTTGGTGTCGACCGGCGCGTTGACGGGGATGGCCACGGCCAGCGCGGACGCGCCGGCTCCTTCCACGAACGGGGACGCGGGCATCCTCAACTACGCGTTGACCCTGGAGTACCTGGAATACAACTTCTACGCGATGGGGCTGTCCAAGGGCCTGCTGAGCGGGCGAGATCTGGAGTTAGTGACCCCGATCCGCAGCCACGAGCAGGCTCACGTGAAGGCGGTCATGGCTGCGGTGACCCAGCTGAAGGGCACTCCGGTGAGCCAGCCGAAACTGAAGTTCCCGGCCAAAACGTTCTCCAGTGCCGACAACTTCCTGGCGACCGCGGTGATGTTCGAGGAACTCGGGGTGACGGCTTATCAAGGCCAGGTCCCCCTCATCCAAAGTGTTGCCGTACTACAGAGCGCGGCCACGATCGCCGGAGTCGAATCCCGGCACGCCGCCATTCTGGAGCAGCTGACGAACGGGAATCCGTTCCCGTCGCCGGTGGAGAAGAGCGCGTCGATGAGTTCCGTGCTCGCTAACGCCAAGCCTTACCTAGCCTGAGAGGGGACAAACCCATGTCACAGCATCGTGATCTTGTGCACGGCGAACTCGACGAGGTGTCCGAGAACGTCGCGATGGACGCCTTGAACCATCGTTGGGCACTGGCCAGCCCAGCCGATTTCGGTTCGGACGTCGACGTCCTGAACTTCGCGCTGACCCTCGAGTACCTCGAGGCCACGTTCTACCAGCAGGGCAACGCTCGCGGCCTGCTGTCCGGGCAGGCCAAGCAGTACCTGGACCAGATTCAGAAAGACGAAGAGACCCACGTGACACTGGTCACTCAAGCCATCCAGAAACTCGGCGGCACCCCGGTCGCCAAACCGATGGTCAACCTGGACGGGGTGTTTGCCAGCAAGGACAAATACCTCACCACCAGCTTCACCTTCGAAAATGTCGGCGTGGGCGCCTATCTGGGTGCCGCCGGCTACATCAAGAACAAGACCGTCCTGCAGGCGGCCGCCGGAATTTTCGGGATCGAAGCCCGCCACGCCGCCATCGTGGGGAACCTGTTGAACAAGCCTGCCGAAAACGGCGTCTACATGGGAGCTTTCGAGACCCCGATGACTAAGGCGCAGGTGCTGGCAGCCGCTGGACCATTCCTGGCTTCACAGATGACCAAGATGCCGGGCGGTGCCCCCAGCACCGGTGGCGGCAGCACCGCCGGGATCCAGGACTCCGGGCTGCTGGCCGCTGGAGGTGCCGCGCTTCTGGGTGGGGCTGGCATCGCGGCCTATCTCGCTACACATCGCAGCGCCGAGACCGACACCGTCGACCGTTCCGTTCGGAGGCCCTCTCCTCGATGAACTGAGCCAGGGCCGCCCGCGAGCCGTGCACGATGTGAACTTGGGTGAAACCGACTCGCGGGCGAGTTACGAATTAGGTTCTGTAAGGCTGGTGGACGCGATCATCGCGCCTTCCGGAACCGGCAAGTAACTCGCGTAGCCCGGGAAATGTGCTGCGCATCCAGTAGGCGTAAGCAACGATGACCAAGTTCGAAACGTTCAATCGTGACCTGCCTCAACTCAAGGCCGATCCGCAGATCACCATTTTACGGCGCGGAATCCTGTCCTTGAACAAGCCCGCGCACTCGGCCCTCGGTTCGCCTGATGCGGTCGAGTTGCTCTACGACTCGTGCGAACGGGTACTAGGCCTTCGGCCGGTGGACCCCCGCGCGACCAACGGCTACGTCGTCCGGAGGCCGCGAAGTGGCGGCCGGGGTCCATTCGTGATCACGGCGATGGCGTTCACGAGGTTGTATGACATAGACACCGCTCAGTCGCTGCGCTGGGATGCGTACCTCGACGACGACGGCGTGCTGTGCATGTGCCTCGACGACGTCGCCACCCCGGTCACGAGCAACCGGGCACGTCATCACGATGACGCACCAGGCAGCGTCGCCGACCAACTGGATACGACGGACTATCGACGGATCCGGGCCATGCCCTAGCTGGCCAGCGGGACCACAAACGGAGCGGTCAACTGATGATCATCAAGCAGCGACCGGCGTGCGAACGCCTACGCCGCCCGCCGCCATGGCTGGGCATTGGCCACCCACCAGACTGCCGCGACCGAGATTGCCCACACTGCCTGCGTATGGCTTCCGGGGCCGTCCACTCATGAGCGCGAACCGAGTGGCCGAGATCCTCATGTACATCGGCGCATTGGGCCTGGTCAACTTCGCGCTCCTGGCAGTCTCGGCCCGACGGCTGGTGCACGGGATCACCACGGTCCAATTGAGGCGCAAGCTGTCCAGCCCTTTTGTGCGACATGCGCCCTCTATCGCGGCCCTGTCCGCGGCCTTGCTCTGCGCAGGCGCAACAGTACGATTGTTGACGCCCAGCGGGTTCTGACTGAAGCACGAGCCCCGCCCTCGCAGCTAACCGACCAGCAGACCCTGCGACCAGCGGCCCCGCTCAATGGGGTCGCCCGGTG
>JALZAH010000391.1 GCA_030948425.1 Actinomycetota bacterium | reverse complement strand
GGCCGACTGTGGCCAACCCGGCCACCCCGCACGCCGCCCCTGCAGCCTCCGCACCGCCAGAAGAGGTGGGCCGCGAACCGGCCCGGGTCGTCGAGGATCACGAAGACAAGGAGCGATGGGCAGGACTGGCGCCGGCCGATGCTGGGGTGGATGCCGGCTCAGGCCGTCGCCGTCGCTCTCGCGTGTTCCGAGACAATGAGCGGCCCCGGCGTCCGTTGCGATCCACCCAGGAGGCGAAGGCAGTCGCCGCCCGCCGCAAGGAGCAGATCACGGGCGCACCGGAGAGGACGGCCGCGTTGAGCCCCGACTCGTCACCGGACAGCCGGCCGGCCGGTGAAGCCGGCCTCCCCCAACCCGACCCTGGAGGCGACGCGTCGAGTGGCGCACCAACCATCCGGGCTCCCGGGGCGGATGGTCGCTCCGAGGATCCGTCCGAGGCCGGCGGATCGGGTGGCGACGGTGCACAGCCAAACGGCCGGGACGCCGCCGCCCAGACCGCGGGCGTAGAGGAACGAAACGGGTCCGCCGTCGTCCCCGGCGGGCCGCCAGCTGCTGACGATCCGGGCTCGACCCCAGATGTCGACATCAACGGGTCGGGGCTTGCGCCCCTGGAGGACTCGGCCAACGGGAGCCCGCCGGTCGCCGCAAAACGCCGGGGCGACGCAGGCGACGACGAATCTCGCCGCCGGGTCCTGCGGCGCCGAGGGCGCAACAGACGCAAGAGCGGCGAGGCCTGAGCCGGGGGGCGACATGGTCGAGGGCCTGGCGGAGGAACTGGTCGTCATCGGCCGTGAGGCAGGCCTCGATGCCGTCGGCTTTGCTGGCGCCGAGCCATTTGATGACACCCGAGCCGTGCTTGAGCGACGACGCCGGGAGGGCCTGGCGTCGACCATGCAGTTCACTTACCGCAATCCGGCCCGCTCCACCGACCCGAGCCGTTCTCTGCCATCGGCGACGTCGCTCATCGTCGGGGCCCGGCGTTACCTACGTCAACCGGTCCCGGCGGACAGCGACCGTGGCGCACAGGTCAGGGGCGGGGCGGCGGCCCGGGTGGCTCGTTACTCCTGGATCGACCATTACGAGCCCCTGCGGGCTGCGCTGCGGGCCATCGCCGACCGACTCGACGCCGACGGATGGTCGACGAGGGTTCTAGTCGACGACAACGCCCTGGTTGACCGAGCGGCCGCCTACCGGGCGGGACTGGGCTGGTTCGGCCGCAACACCAACCTGTTGCTGAGCGGGGCGGGTTCGTGGTTCGTACTCGGTTCGGTCGTCACGGACGCTCCGCTGCCTCACGCTCAGCCGGCGGCCGACGGGTGCGGGATGTGCCGGCGTTGCATCCCCGCCTGCCCTACGGGGGCGCTGAGCGATGATGGTGCACTCGATGCTCGTCGATGCCTGGCTTGGCTCGTCCAGGCTCCGGGCGTGTTCCCTCTCGAACATCGCGAAGCCCTTGGCGACCGGATCTACGGGTGCGATGCGTGCCAGGAGGTCTGTCCCGCCAACCGCCGGGCGAACCGCAGCGAACCGCCGGTGCGCGCAGAACCCGAAGCCACACCGATCGTCGATGCCATCGAGCTTCTAGAGGCAACCGATGAGGAGCTCCTGGCCCGCTGGGGCCGCTGGTACATCGCCGAACGGGACCCCCGCCACCTGCGTCGCAACGCCTTGATCGTCATCGGCAACGTGGCCGACGCCGAGCATCCCCGTGTGCTCGCCGCACTCCGCCACGCCTTGAGCGCGGCTGATCCGCTGGTCCGGTCCCACGCCGTATGGGCGGCCGCCCGGCTGGGCCGGATCGAGATGGTGGCGGCCATGACCGCCGATCGCGACCCGCTGGTCGCCGCCGAGGTGTCCGGCGCCGCAACGGTGACGCCTCGATCTGACGGAGCGCCGGGGAGCGTGCGATTCTGGCGGACGAAGCCACGCCACCAGCGATCGCCCTCCCCGTTAGCCTGAGTAGCCCTTGCGCCACCTCCTCGTCACCAACGACTTCCCTCCCAAGATCGGTGGGATCCAGTCCTACCTGTGGGAGCTATGGCGACGGTTGCCACCCGAGGATGTCACCGTGCTGACCACTGCGCACCGTGACGCCGAGCGCTTTGACGCCGAGCAGCTGTTCCGGGTGGTGCGTACTCGCGAACCGGTCATGCTGCCCAACCCCCACCTGGTCCACCGGATTCGGTCTTTGGTCGCCGAGACCGGCTCTGAGGCCGTGGTCCTCGACCCTGCTCTGCCGGTCGGGCTGGTAGGACCCGCACTCGGCGTGCCCTACGCCGTGGTGCTCCACGGTGCTGAGGTAGCCGTACCCGGGCGCCTGCCGGCCAGCCGGCAACTCATCGGTCGGGTGGTCCGCAAGGCCTCTCTGCTCATCGCCGCCGGGAGCTACCCCGAAGCTGAGGCCCGCAGGGCGGCCGGCGGGCGAGGGTCGATGCCCCCCGTGGTCCAAGTGCCCCCCGGGGTCGACACCAAGCGGTTCGTGCCCCTACCAGCTATCGACCGGGCGGCGTGGCGTACCCGTCTCGGCTTGCCGGCCGGTGGTCCCCTGATCGTCTCGGTCAGCCGTCTCGTTCCCCGCAAGGGGATGGACACGCTCATCGACGCCACTGCCGTCCTCGGCACCGACCATCCCGGACTCACGGTGGCCATCGCCGGCGAGGGACGCGACAGCGGTCGTTTGGAGCGGCGAATCCGCCACACCAACGCTCCCGTGCAGCTGCTCGGCCGGGTGGCCAATGTCGATCTGCCAAATCTCTACGCCGCCGCCGACGTCTTCGTGCTCTGTTGCCGATCGCGGTGGGGCGGCCTCGAGCAGGAGGGCTTCGGCATCGTGTTCCTCGAGGCGGCAGCCGCGGGGGTCGCGTCCATCGCCGGCGACAGTGGGGGAGCGGCAGATGCCGTGGTCAACAACGAGACGGGCCTGGTGGTAGCCAACCCCGATGATCCCCATGCCCTGGCCGGAGAGCTTCGCCGCCTGCTGGATGATCCGGTGTGGGCCAGCAACCTTGGCCAGGCAGCCCGTCAACGGGCAGAGTTGGACTTCAGCTACGAACATCTCGCCGCTCGCCTGGACCTGGCCCTGGATGGCCTGGCCACCGCCGCGGCGCCCGCGCCCGACGACTACCGTTCGTCCGGAGGCGAGATCGGCTCGGCTTCGTGAGCACGCCGGCCGGACCGCCCACCGCCGTGTGCCAGGAGAGGGAGAGGACCTGATCGTGGAGGAGCTGGTCACCGAACGGATGGTCATCGGGGGGACGCGCGACCACTGCCTCGAGGTCCTCACCTCTTTCGAGCACTACCCCGATTGGGCCGCCGACATCAAAGCTGTGGCCGTCGACGAGCGCGACGACCAAGGCCGGGCGACGAGAGTGACGTTTCGGGCGGCGGCGTTCGGGCGGAGCACCGCCTATACGCTGCTCTACCACTACGACGACCTTCCCGAGGAGCTGTCGTGGGTGCAGGTGGCCGGCGACCTGACCCGCCGCCTCGATGGCGCCTACCGCCTGGTTCCCTCCGGTGGTGACGCCACCGAGATCACGTACCAGCTGACGGTCGACTTGAAGGTCCCCCTCCCCGGTTTCGTCAAGCGGCGAGCCGAGGGGCGGATCATGGGTACCGCCCTGCGGGAGCTCAAGGTGCGGGTGGAAGGCCACGACGAAAATCCCTGAGTCCGGTCAGACACGCAGTCATGGTCCGGCACGACGATGGAACAGGTCGACATGTCAACGAACACGTGTTCGTAACCGAGGACCGGTGGGTAAGGATGAGCCATGAGCGACCAACAGCCCACCGTCTCCGACCCTACCGCCAACGCCGAGAAGGACCCTGACCAGTGGGTTACGGGCGACGAGCCGATGACCGGGGCTCAGGCCTCCTACCTGGCCACGCTGGCTCGGGACACGAGGCGCGACGTGCCCGAGACCCTTACCAAGGCGGAGGCGTCCAAGCTCATCGAAGAGCTTCAGGCGGCCAGCGACCGGGCAGCTGAGAGCTGAGACTCTCCGTCGCCTGCTCGGGCGACTCCCCGAGCGTCGCCTCGACGCCGCGGACGTCACCGTCTTGGTCGACGAGCGCAGTGACGTCGGTGTAACCGAGGCGAACGAAGTCGTCGTCGAGGGCGTCGGCCTGCTCACCGCCAAGCTCGACGAGAAGCGCACCGCCCCGTCTGAGAAAGCGGGGGCTGTCGGTCAGAACCCGGCGGAGGATCTCGGTGCCGTCGTCGCCGCCGTCATAGGACAGCGGTGATTCAAAGCTCAGCGTGTCGCGCTGCAGCAACGGCAATGCCGGTGTCGGTACGTAAGGCACGACGCCGACGACCACGTCGATGCGCCCTTGAATCGAGAGCGGCAGAGGGGCGAACAGATCACCGCAGAAGGCCTCGACACCGTTCGATGCTGCGCAGGCCACGGCCCGTTCGTCGACGTCGCTGGCGACGACGCGTGCATCGTGGCGGGCAGTGAGCAACACTTTGGCTAGGGCTCCGGCCCCGGTGCATAGATCGATCGCCGCACCGTTGGGTGGCAGGCGCTCCAGGGCGCGTCGGGCCAGCGGCTCGCTGTGCCAGCGGGGAACATAGACACCAGGATCGACACGGATGACCAAGCCGCAGAACGAGGCGCTCCCGGTGATCCAGGCGAGGGGTTCGCCGGTGAGGCGACGACCGACGAGTGCGTCGAGGAGCTCGTCGTCACCGGCCGCGCAGTCGAGCAGCTCGTCCGCCTCGTCCTCCGCGGCCACGAACCCGGCGCCCTGGAGCAGGGCCACGAGCGCCTCGGAGGCGTCAGCCATCGACCTGCTCGGGCCAGGACCACGCGCCAAGGCCCCAAGGGCAGTGTCCTGCCCGCAGCGTCGGGCGGCTACGACGGGTCCTCCGGCCCATAGGGTCAACACGATGACGGCCCCGGTCCCGGTACGGATCACCGACCCTGACGATGCTCGCCTGGCCGGCTATGTCGGTCTCACCGACCGGCAGGTTCGGCGACGGTCCGAGGGTGGCGCCGGGATCTTCGTGGTGGAGAGCCGCCTCGCCCTCGAGCAACTCCTGGCGTCGAACTTCGAGGTCGCCTCGGTGTTGGTGGCTACCAACCAATGGGATTGGGTCCGACGGTTGTTGACGGCCACGGCCGGCCCGGCGCCGCCGGTCTACGTGGCCGATCCCCGGGTGTTGGCCACCGTCGCCGGGTTCAACGTCCATCGGGGGGTGGTCGCTCTCGGTCGCCGGCGCCCCGACGCTGATCCACATCAGCTCCTGGCCGCAGCGACTGCGGCCGGAGCACGGGCGGTGGTGGTCACCGAGGGAGTCAACAATCATGAGAACCTGGGGGCCATCTTCCGCAACGCCGCCGCTTTCGGTGCGGGCGCCGTCCTGGTCGACCCGACGACCTGCGATCCTTTGTATCGCCGTTCCATACGGGTGTCGCTTGGCCACGTCCTGCGGGTCCCCTTCGCCCGCCTCGAGCCATGGCCGGCGGCCTTGGCCGACCTGCGGGCGGACGGGTGGACGACGGTGGCCCTGACCCCCGCAGCGGATGCCGAAGCGGTCGACGATCTGGCCACCGCTGAGTTGGGCCCGGTCGCCGTCCTGGTCGGGGCTGAGGGTCCGGGCCTGGCCGCCGGGACCCTGGAGGCCGCTGAGCATCGAGTCCGCATACCACTGGCCGCCGGCGTCGACAGTGTCAACGTGGCCACCGCCACGGCAATCGTTCTGCACCGCCTCGGCGGTCCCAGACCAGGCCAACGCTTTGCGGGTAACGGTTAGCGCTTGGGGAGGGTGGCCTCGATGGCCTCGGTGACCTCCGCCGACCCGGGCTCGGTCCGAGGACGAAAGCGGGCAACGACCTCGCCGGCGGGGGAGAGAAGGAACTTCTCGAAGTTCCAGGTGATGTCGCCGGCTTCACCCGACGAGTCGGCGGCGGTGGTCAGCCACTGATAGAGCGGGTGGCGCTCAGGACCGTTGACGTCGACCTTCTCGGTGAGGGGGAAGGTGACGCCGTAGGTGGTCGAGCAGAACGTCTCGATCTCGTCCGCGCTGCCGGGCTCCTGGCCGGCGAACTGGTTGCACGGAACCCCGAGCACACTGAACCCTCGATCGCGGTAGCGCTTCTGCAACTCCTCGAGACCGCTGTACTGGGGCGTGAGGCCGCACTTGGAGGCCACGTTGACCACGAGCACCGCCTCGTCGGCCAGCTCGGAGGTGTCGAGGGAGGAGCCGTCGAGGGCGGCGATGGTGATGTCGGAGATTGCCATCCAGGGACGGTACCGTCCATGGTGGCCAAGGCGCGAGGGCGCTTAGGGTTGCGCTCATGGCTGACAACGACTCGGATCCCGTCTCTGCGCCGTTGCCCTCGACCGGAGCGGTGGTTGTCATCACCGGTGGCGCCAGCGGCATAGGCCGGGCCATGGGGGAGCGCTGGGTGGCCGAGGGCGCCCAGGTCGCCCTTGTCGACCTCGACGCCGCCACGGTAGAGAAGACGGCCTCGGAGATCGGCGGGGTCGCCCGGGGTTACTCCGCCGACGTCAGCGACGGGGGTGCCGTAGCCACCATGGTCACCGCCGTCGAAGCCGATCTCGGACCGATCGAGGTGTACTGCTCCAACGCCGGTCTCGGTGACGGTGGTGATCTGGGTACCGACGCCGAATGGGCCCGATCATGGGGCGTGCACCTGATGGCTCACGTGCACGCCACCCGCGAGGTCATTCCCCTCATGGAGCGTCGCGGTGGCGGGCACGTGGTCATCACCGCCTCCGCCGCCGGACTGCTCATGATGATGCAGTCGGCGCCGTACACGGTTACCAAGCACGCCGCTGTCTCCTTCGCCGAGTGGCTGGCGGTCAACCACGGCGATCGGGGTATCGGCGTGCACTGCCTCTGCCCCCAGGGGGTGCGGACCCCCATGGTGGCCGCCGACCCGGTCGCAGAGGCGGAGGTGGCGGCCAGTGGGACCATCCTGGAACCGTCGTTCGTGGCTGACAAGGTGGTCGAGGCCGTGCGGTCGGGGACCTTTCTGATCCTGCCCCATCCCGAGGTCCATGACTACGAGACCTCCAAGGTCGACGACCGGGATCGCTGGTTGGCCCTCATGCGCAAGCTGCGAGCCCGCTTCCCCCGCTCGAGATGATCGGGCCGGCGTGAGGGGACCGACCATCGGGGTCGATATCGGCGGGACCAAGATCCTCGGTGTCCGGCTCGGGCCCGATCATCTTCCTGAGGCACAGGTGAAGGTGTCTACGCCCGGTGACGGACGCCGAGCCGTGGAGGTCGTCGGCCAGGTCATCGCCGCCCTGGCGGTCGTGCCCGCGGTCAGCGGGGCCGACGACACTGCGCCGTCGGCCGTCGGCGTCGGCATCCCCGGCCTGGTCGACGGTCACGACGTGCTGCGCTTCTCGCCCCACCTCCCTGACCTGGTGGGCTTCGGGCTGTCCGAGCACCTCCTGGTCGAGCACGCCGGGGCTCGGAGGTGGTTCGGTAACGACGCCACCGCTGCCGGCTGGGCCGAGCACCTCCTGGGAGCGGCCACTGACGCCGACGAGGTGGTCATGGTCACCCTGGGCACCGGGATCGGCGGGGGGCTGATTCACGGTGGCCGCCTGGCCGAGGGAGCCAACCGCTTCGCAGGGGAGTTCGGTCACATGGTTGTGGACCCCTACGGGCCGCTGTGCCCGTGCGGCAAGCAAGGTTGCTGGGAGCGCTACGCCTCGGGGAGCGGGTTGGGTCTTCTCGGTCGAGAGGCGGCGATGGCGGGACAGGCCGGCCGGGTCATCGACCTGGCCGGTGGTGACCCCGAAGCCGTTCGGGGCGAGCACGTCACTCTGGCCGCCGCCGAAGGCGACCTCGCGGCGGTCGCCATCATGGGTCGCTTCGCCTGGTGGCTGGCCTTGGGCCTGGCCAACCTGGCCAACATTCTCGACCCCGCCGTCATCGTGGTCGGAGGCGGGCTGATCGACGCCGGCGAGGTGCTGATGGACCCGGTGCGCCGTGCGTTCGCCAATCTCGTCGAAGCCGGCGAGCAGCGGGGTGGGGTGGCCATCCGTTCCGCAGCCCTCGGTTCGAGGGCGGGCGCCGTCGGGGCCGCGCTCCTGGCCGAGAGGGTGACCCCGGACTGATCCGAGCGTGGGCCCTGGGTCATGTACCGTCCTGGCCCAGGTCGTTCCACTACCGTGAACAGGCGCCCCCGACGGCTTCCCCCCGTCCGAGCGATGGCCCGAGGAGGACCAGCGTCGTGGAGTTTCGTCGGATCAACGGGCTGCCGCCCTACGTGTTCGCCATCATCAACCAGTTGCGCGACGAAGCCCGCAAGCAGGGTCACGACGTGATCGATATGGGATTCGGCAACCCCGACATCCCCAGCCCCGACCTGGCCGTTGAGAAGCTGGCCGAGGCGGCCCGCAACCCGCGCAACCACCGGTACTCGGCGTCGAAGGGCATCCCCAAGCTCCGCCTCGCTGCTGCCAACCTCTATCAGCGCCGCTTCGGCGTGGACCTCGACCCTGACACCGAGGTGGTCACCACCATCGGCGCCAAGGAGGGCCTGTCGCACGTCATGTGGACCCTGGTCGGTCCGGGTGACACCGCCTTGGTGCCCACCCCGAGCTACCCGATTCACATCTACGCTCCGCTGTTTGCCGGCGCCGACGTCCAACAGGTCCGTCTCGGACCCGACCAGGACTTCTTCGCCAACCTGATGGAGAGCTGGGAATCGACCTGGCCCCGACCGCGCGTCATCGTGTTCTCGTTCCCCCACAACCCGACGACCGAAGTGGTCGACCTGGCGTGGATGACCCGCCTTGTGGACTTCGCCCGGGCACACGATGTGCTGTTGGTCCACGACTTCGCCTACTCGGAGACGTACTTCGACGGGTTCAAGCCGCCATCGGTCCTCCAGGTGCCGGGGGCCAAGGACGTCGCCGTCGAGTTGTACACCCTGACCAAGAGCTTCTCGATGGCCGGCTGGCGGGTGGCGTTCATGGTCGGAAACGCCGAGATCGTTGCCGCCCTGACCAAGCTCAAGAGCTACCTGGACTACGGCACGTTCCAACCCATCCAGATCGCCGCCATCGTGGCCATGAACGAGGCGTCGGACTACCCCCTCGAGGTCAACGCCATCTACAACTCTCGGCGCAACGCCCTGGTCGAGGGGCTCAACCGGATCGGCTGGGCGATGGAACCGCCCAAGGGCACCATGTTCGCCTGGGCCCCGATCCCCGAGCCGTACCAGGAGATGGGGTCCCTGGAGTTCTCCAAGTACCTCGTCACCGAGGCCGCGGTGGCCACCTCGCCGGGCATGGGATTCGGGATCGGGGGGGAAGGCTTCGTCCGCTTCGCCCTGATCGAGAACGAGCAGCGAATTGGACAAGCCATCCGCAACCTCCGCCGAACCCTCACCAAGTTGGGCTGAGCCGCAAGCTCCCGGGCCCGGGGAACTCCTGGGCTCGAGAAACGACCCGTTCACACACGTCTCGTATCCTCAGGTCATGGCGAGCTTCGTGGTCAGGGTCTGGGTGCCGGATCGTCCCGGTGCCCTGGGCGCGGTGGCCAGCCGTATCGGCGCCGTGCGCGGCGACCTGGTCGGCATCGACATCCTGGAGCGGGGTGCGGGCCGGGCCATCGACGAGTTGATCGTAGACCTCCCTGAGGAAGGCCTCGTGGCGCTCCTCGTCAGCGAGATGGGCGAGGTCGACGGGGTGGACGTCGAGGATGTCCGCCCGGTGCCGGCCGCCTCAGTGGACCCGCGCCTCGACGCCCTGGAGAGCGCCGCCTTCCTCGTCGAGCAGGTCGCGGTGGCTGATCTTCTCGACGCACTTGCCCGGCGCAGCGCCCGGGACCTGCAGGCCGACTGGGCCTCGGTGTTCGATCTGGGCGCCCCGGCTCCGAGGGTAACCATGGGCGAGGCCCCGCCCGCACCCTGGCTCCAGGCGTTTGTGGCCGGCAGCCGGGCCGCCGTTCCGGTCGGGAACGACCAGGGACCAGAGGATGTGGCCTGGGCGGAGATGGCCTCGAGCGGGGCCGACGCGGTCATCGTGTTGGGAAGGCGTGGCCGTCCGTTCCGGGCCCGGGAGCGACGCCAGTTGGCGGCCCTGGCCCGGATCGTCGATCATCGCTGGAGCGAGCTGGCCGCCGGTCGACCGACCGTTGGCTGACCACGCCGCCAGGCTCCTGGTTCGGCGGCGAAGCCATGACCGGAGGTAGACCACGGCGGAAGATAACCTGCGGGATCACGTGCCGCTGACGGGAGTTTCGTGTTTCGACGGGTGACGAGGTTGGTCGACTGGTGAGCACCCTCGCTCGTCCCCCAGCCCGAGCCCAAGACCAGGTACCCATCGCAGATCGGCATCGCCACCGAGGGTCTCTGGTGGTCGCCCTGGTCGTTGTGGCCGTGGTGTCCCTGGTCCTCCACTTCTGGAGCTCCTCGCCGCTGTGGTTGGACGAGGCGCAGAGCGTGGCCATTGCTCGGCTTCCGTTGCACGGAGCGGCGACGACGATGTGGACGGGGTTGCGTCAGGACGGGTCCCCGCCGCTCTATTACCTGCTGTTGCATTTCTGGACGCTGGCGTTTGGGGACGGGGCTCGTGCCGTGCGGGCGCTTTCGGGGGCCATGTCGGTCGCTTCGTTTCCGCTGTTGTGGCTGTTGGGTCGCCGGGTGGCCGGCACCAGGGTGGTGACGGCGTCGGTCCTGCTGTTCGCCACGTCGCCGTTCGCCGTTCGTTTTGCCACCGAGACCCGCATGTACAGCCTTCTGGTCCTGCTGGCCATCCTCGGGGGTCTGGCGTTGCATCGGGCGCTGACCGATGGCCCGAGGCCCTTGTCAATCATCGCTCTGGCCGTCGTGTCGGGAGGGTTGGCCCTCACTCATTACTGGTCGTTCTATCTGCTGGGCACCTTGGCGGCCGGGTTGGCCGTCGCCGCGTGGCGGGCGCCCTCCCGGCGACGGGTGTGTCTGTGGGCGCTGTTCGGCGTGGCCGCCGGCGCCGTGTTGTTCGTCCCATGGCTTCCGAACTTCTTCTACCAGTTGGCTCACACGGGCACACCGTGGGGACGACCGCAGAACCTCTCGGCGGTGGTCAGCACGTTCGGCCAATGGGCCGGTGGCGCCTCGCCGGCAGGACGCTTTCTTCTGGTGGTCATCGCCGCATTGTTGGTGCTCGCCGTGTTCGCCGCCCCCGTCGACGAGCGGCGGGTCGTGCTTGATCTGGCCGGGCGTGAGCCGGGTCGGCTGCTGTTGGCGCTCACGCTGGGCACGTTGGTCTTGGCGGTCTTCGCTGGCCAGGTGACCGGCAACGCCTGGGCTGATCGCTACACGGCGGCGGCATTCGTGCCGTTCCTGCTGGTTGCCGGGCTGGGGATACGACCGCTGGCGTACCGCCTGGGCGTCGGCTTCATGGCCGTAGCGTGTGTCCTGGGCCTCATCGCCAGCAGGCCTGAGGTCGTCACTCCACGAACGCAGGCCGGCGATGTGGCGAAGATCGTCAACCGTATGGCCCGGCCCGGCGACATCGTCGTGACCTGCCCGGACCAGCTCGGCCCGGCGTTGGCCCGCTTGGTGCGTCCCGACGTGGCCGTGCTCGGCGCCCCCACACTGCAAGGAGCGGCGCGCGTCGACTGGGTGGACTACGCCACCCGCCAGGAGCACGCCGCGCCATACACCGTGGTCAACCAGGCGCTGCAACGGGTGGGGAGCCAGGGGACGGTGTTCCTGGCTCTGGCGGGTGGCTACCGCACCTACGAGTCATTGTGCGGCAACCTGGCCTCTGGTCTCCAGCAGGCTCGCCCCAGCGGAGGGAACCTGACCACCGACAACGCAACCATCTACGAGCACGAAGGCCTCGACATCTTTCCTCCGAGCGACGCCTCAGCGGGCGGGGCGGTCCCCCGGCCCGGGTAGCCCACCCGGCGCCTCAGGGCACGTAGTGAGGCAGCGTCCAGGCAAAGGCGCTCAGGCCGAGCACTGAGGCGACGACCGCGGTTGCCATGCCCCGTCCCTTGAGGCGGGCACCGAGACCGATGATGATGGGGAACGTCAAGAGCAAGAAGCGGGGCCGAAGGCCGACATGGGGTGACGCCTGGGTCACGACGATGCTGGCCACGGAATAGATGATCCACTCGACGGGCACGCGAGGTCGCAACCTGACCAGGAGTACGACACCGGCGATGCCGGCAGCCAGCAGGACCACATAGGCGACGTCACGCGGGGGAGTGCCCCGCAGGGCGTTGCCGATCTGATCGGGGATGGCGGCCAACGTCGGCTGCTGTTGCCAAGCGATGTCCTGGGTCCGGAAGTAGGTCAGCGGGCTGCCGGTGCGTGCCCACAGGAAGGCCAGAAAGGCCACGAGTCCCAGGGGCGATAGCAGCGGGGCGAGCAGCGACGACCAATCCCGCCGAAGCCGGATCTCGCGATAGGCGATCAACGCACCGCACACGCCGAGGATGACGCCGGTGGGGCGGGTCGCCCCCGCCACAGCAGCAGCGACCCCCGCAGCGACCCACCACCGACGATGCAGCGCCAGAAGACACAGGGCGGCGGCCAGGACGAACAACGGTTCGCTGTAGGTCTCGGTGAACACGTAGGCGCCGGGGAACAAGGCGAAGAGCACCACGCCCCGCTCGGCGGACCGGCGATCGAGGATCTGATGAGCGAGCGCCGAGACGGCGACAACAGCACCGACCTCGAAAACGATGCTGGTGGCGATGCCTGACCCCACCAGGTCCAACCCGGTGACGGCATGCACGCCGCGCACGGCCAGCGGGAAGCCCGGAAAGAAGCCGGTGGTGTTGAAGTGGGTCACGTCAACGTGGTGAGCCCAACCCTGCGACGCGGCTCGGAGGTACCACTGGCTGTCCCACAGGACGAGATCGCCGCTCCCTCCGAACAACGACTGGTGGCGGTACGAAGCGCTCAGGGCCAACACGCCGGTGGAGATCACCCGGCTGGCCAGAAGGGCAACCACCGCGACCAGCCACCACCGATGTCCACGTGTCCAGTGCCGAAGATCCGCGCCATCCGGCGAGTCGTCTCGACGCGATGGCAGAATTTCGACCGTCGAGGACGATCGGCTGACCTGGTCAGCCATGTGCACTCCTCCGGAAGTCGATCACGCCCGGCACGATGCTACAGAAGATCGTTCAATCCAGGTCGCGGACCGTTCTTGAGGGCGCCGGGTAACGGCGGTGGCCGCCTCAGGCCGGGAAGTCAGCGCCCGCTGTAGGCGTTGCCCGTTCCAGCGCTTCCCAGCCCGAGTCGTGATCTCGTTCGGCGGCGTCGGCCCGACCGCCGCCCCGGATGCCGAGGAGCCGATGGGCGTAGAGGAGGTAGACGACCACGGCAAGGTTGATGATCAGCGTCAGGATCTTGAGGACACTGACGCGGATGGCCAACTCGTGGATCTCGACGGGGATGAGGATGGCAACTTCGAACAGCGTGAGGTACTCGGCCCAGCGGCGCGCCCGCCACAGACCGACGGCCTCGATGCCATTGATCAGCGCGTAGATGCCGATGCCGGCTCCGTAGAGGTAGAGCCGGCCGGGGGACAGTGCGAAGAGACGGTCGAGGTCACGGAGCAGCCCTTGATGTGACGTGTCGGAGAGCGGTCCGCCGATCGCACCCTGCAGCCGGTTGAGGATGCGCGTGTAGTCACCTCGCAGCATCGTTTGGTCCTGGGCGAAGAGAAAGATGGCCACGGCCACGGCGGTCAGGACCAAGAAGTGCAAGACGCGGTCGATGGCGATGGCTCGCAGGACGAACCGGTCCCGCAGTGGTCGGCCCCGCAGCGGTAGGGCGATCTCGTCCCGGTTCGGGGGTAGCTCCCTCGATGGCTTCGTTGGTGGGCTGAGCGGCAGCCAAGAATCGCAGCGCAGGCACCGATACCAGCGCAGGCCTCCGAAGTGACGGGCGATCACGGTTTCGTTGTCCCTGAGGTGAGCGGCGTCGGTACCCACCAGCTCGTGGCCGTGGAGGGCGCAGCCCAACAGCTCATAGCGCAACTTCGGTCGGAATCGCTTCGGTACCTCGGTGCCCGGCAACCGGGTCACCTCTCGCTCGCCAGACCCGGGCGCAGAGGTAGGTGGGGTGGTCATCGTCGGCTGCGGCCGCCCCTGAGACGGGTACCACCGAAGACGACGGTTGCCAAGAAGACGATGGCAGCAATGATGAGCAGCCAGAAGAGGCCGTGGACGACGAAGCCCACGATCCCGACGACGACACAGATCAGCACCACCAACAAGAGCGCAGCGATCATTGGCGAGCCCTCCTCACAGTTTGGATGCTGTCATTATTGGTCGTCGGCAGAGGATGGCAAACTTCCGACCCCGATGGGTACTCTGTCGAGATCGCTCAGGGTCGGCGAGGCCAAGACGGAGCCATGTGGAACACCGACTCATGAGCGTTGCCGAGGGATCCTCGGCGGTGGGCTACAGGCCCAGTGAGGCGGTCCGGACGCGCTCGACCGACAGCTCGTCGCCGTCCACGGTGACGTGGGAGCGGGTCTGGCGACCGAAGGCGAACAGCAGCAGTTCGCTCGGCGGCCCGGTGACGGTGACGGACAGATCGCCGCTCTTCGGTTGAGAGCGGCCGTGTCCTGGGCTGACCAACTCGACGCCGACGGGAGCTCCCCTGAGCAGTACCCGGCCCAGCAGTCCCAGGCGCTTCCACAACACCGCTTCTTCAGCCGGGTCGAGGGTGCGGGGTGCCCAGTCGGCGCCCGCCCGGCGCACGTCCTCGTGATGGACCAGGTACTCGACCGTGTTCACCGAAGCATCGAGTGGTCTGAGGAACACCGGCGGGCCGCTGCGAACTCTGTTCACCAGGTCGGCCCACCGGTTGGCATCCCTGGTTCCGAGGCGGACCTTTTCGGCGTATCCCGCCAGGGGCGGCACCACGATGCCCACCGCACCATCAGGTCGTCGTTCCCGCACCACCAGGTGAGCGGCCAGGTCAGCAGTCGACCAGTCGCCGCAGAGCGTGGGGGCATCAGGACCGACCTTGTCGAACAGGTCGGCGAGAGCGTGGCGCTCGGTCTGGGCGTAGTTGGTCATGGGCCGATGGTAAGCGGCCTCGGAAGACAACCTCGGCGTCACCGAGAGTTCACCCCAGTGCAGCCCGAAGGTCGCCCGGCCGCCAGGCAGCGGGGACAGGCTGGTGGAGTCATGAACCAGTCGGCCCTGAGGAGGATGTTGTGACCATGAACAGAGTTCGGTGGAAGGCACTAGTGCCGCAGCGCTGGCCGCCGCCATTGCGCCCACGGTCGGGGGCACCACCTCGGCGGTGGCCGACCCGCTCGATCACCCGGCAGCAACGACGACGCCGATCAAGCACCTGGTGGTCATCTTCAACGAGAACGTGTCGTTCGATCACTACTTCGCCACCTACCCCAACGCCACCAACCCGCCGGGCGAACCAGCGTTCCGGGCGGCGCCGGACACGCCGTCGGTCAACGGGCTGTCGGCAGCTCTGCTGACGAACAACCCGAACCTGTCAAACCCCCAGCGGCTCAACCGGGCGCAGGCCGCCACCTGCGACCAGGACCACGGTTACACGTCCGAGCAGAGTGCGTTCAACCACGGGCTGATGGACCAGTTCGTGCAGGACACGGGTCACAGCCTCACCCTGGCGCAGTGCCTGGCGGCAGAGGGCAATCCCGCTCCGGCCACCGGCGCAGCCCCGAACTACGCGACGATGGACTACTACGACGGTAACACCGTCACCGGATTGTGGAACTACGCGCAGAGGTTTGCCATGAGCGACAACTCCTATGGCACCGGCTTCGGTCCTTCGTCACCGGGGGCACTCAACGTGACCGCCGGAAACACCTACGGGGCTGTCTGCGGACCAACCAGCGCCGTGTATCAGGCCCCGACCTGCACCGTGGCGACCGGCAGCATCAAAGCCACCCCCGGCCGGGGCGGGGCGCAGGGCCCGGGCACCATGTACAGCGACGCCGACCCCTATTACGACGTGTGCTCGTCCACCCAGGACGGCAACGCCGCCCCCAGGGACATCCAGATGGGCGGCAAGAACATCGGTGACCTGCTCAACCAGAAAGGCACCAGCTGGGGGTGGTTTCAGGGCGGCTTCGCCAGCCCGAACTACGTGGCCGGTCAGCCGTCGAGCGACAACCTGACGGCGACGTGCACCGGGACCCACCAAAACGTCCTCGGCCACACCGTCAAGGACTACAGCCCCCACCACGAGCCGTTCCAGTAC
>JALZAH010000504.1 GCA_030948425.1 Actinomycetota bacterium | reverse complement strand
GATAGGAGATGTCCTCGCTGACGCGCTGCAGCAGGCGGCGCACCCGCCGCCCGTCAACCATGGCCGCGGCTGGTGAGGAACAGCTGGTCGAGTCGACGCTGGCGGTCTTCTTCGTCGAGGTAGATCTTTCGTGTTCGCGCCTGCCATTCGACGCGGGCGGGGGGGTCGTCGTCGAAGAGCAACACGCCGTGTAGAGCAACGCGTCCGGCCAGTTCGAGGGGCGCCGAGTCGAGGATCAGAAGGTCGGTCCCATCGGCGACCCCAACGTCCCAAGGCGCCGGAGCGTCGGCCCCCCACCACGCCGCCACATCGAGGTCGGAGCCCACTCGCTCCTCGCCGCCCGCCCGGCTGCCGTGCACGAACGCGAAGTGCGCTCCCTTCCGGCGGAGCAGATCGACGACAGCATCTCTGCCCTCTGTGTCCACCGACTCATTCTGACCACACCCGGCCGCCGGTGCCTCGATCAGCGTCGGTTGGGTTATGCCGTCGCGATCAGATCTGACCAACCGACTCGCTGGGTGGGTTCGTATGACGTGCTCGCCTGCGTAGTCTCATTGCTCGCGATGGGTGGCCACATCGAGCCCCACGGCCCCGACATGGACGCTGTCGGGGAACCACTCGGCCAGCTCCCCGACCAGGCGGTGCGACAGGTTCTGGTCGAACAGAAACCTCACCCAGAGGTCGCGAGCCGGCGCTCAAGCGTTCGTACGACCCCTCTGGGTCGGGTTCACGAGCGATAGGCGTCCCTGCGATGGTCGATGTCGAAGATGCGCACTGTATGGGTGGCGTCATCAACCTCGTAGCGCACGCGGTACTCGCCGCGCCCAGCACGCCAGTCGCCCACGAAGGGTGCCCGCAGCGGTGTCCCAACCCGTCGAGGTATGAGGGCAAGCGGTCCGGAGATGAACTCCCACGCAGCGATCGCAGCAGCCTCCGGCAGTAGATCGGTAAGGGCCCGCCTCGTGCCTGGAGCCAGGATCAGGCGGTAGGGCTCCTCACTCACGGGTAGCGGCGCCGCCCCGCTCCCGCATTATCCGGTCCATCTCCTCGCCCGTGGTGAAATTCCTTGCATCGATATCGCTCTGAGCTCGGCGCACCCGACGCATCGCCGCGGGATCGCTCAGTAGTTCGACCGTGGCTTCGAGGGATGCGAGATCCTCAGCGGAGATCAGGACGACGTAGGAGCGCCCGTTCTTGGTGATCTGCACGCGCTGATGGGTGCGGTCCACCTCGTCGGCGATCTCAGACAGGCGAGCTTTGACGGCGGAAAGGGGCAACGTCTCCATAGACTAGAATAGTAGTCCATCGTGGATGTCTGCTTGGGGGTCGGGGGTTCAACGCGGGCCACAGATCTCACCAACCTCATGACGCTGTGCGGCCATCACATCACCGGTTGCACCACCGAGCCAACCGGGCATTTCCGGCGATGCCGACGAACCGACGCATCACTTTCACCGATGCCCGGGGCCGGCCATTGGCGCCCCGTCGGCAAACCGATAGCCCGTACCGCCGGTGCCCACCGGCAACTGGGTGCATCCCACCGGCGAACGCCTCGACGACAACTGTGTCGTGTTCTCCCCGCCTCCCGGTACCGCCGCCCACCGTGGTTGCGGCCGCGCTGGTCAGCCCGATCCGTGACTACCCCCCGTTCATCGACCTCGACGACCCCGTGTACGGGTGGCCGACGATGAGCCCGACGCCTGGTTCGGCTGACCCAGCGACCAAACCGAAATTGTCGGTAGCGAGGCCGGCGGGTGCCGTACCGTTTGGCACACCGATGAGTTCCGGGGCCGCACCCCGTCCCTACGTGCGACATGACACCCGAACCTGGCATCCGAGGAACCACATGAACGTGCGATCGCCTCTGGCCATCGAGGCCACCGGCCTGGCCAAGTCCTACGGCGACACCCGCGCCGTCGACGGCGTCGACCTAGCCGTGCCCAGTGGCTCCATTTACGGCGTGCTCGGCCCCAACGGCGCCGGCAAGACGACCACGATCCGCATGCTGGCCACGTTGATCCGCCCCGACGGGGGCAGCGCCCGGGTCCTCGGCCACGACATCGTCGCCGAAGCCGACGCCGTGCGCGGTCTCGTCAGCCTGACCGGCCAACTGGCCTCGGTCGACGAGACCCTCACCGGTCGGGAGAACCTCATTCTGATCGGCCGCCTGCTGGGCCTCCAGCGTTCGGCGGCAAAGAGCCGCGCCGGCGAGCTGATCGAAGCCTTTGGCCTCGCCGAGGCCGCCGGCCGGCTGGTCAAGAACTACTCGGGCGGCATGCGGCGGCGCCTCGACATCGCCGCCAGCATCGTGGTCACCCCCGAGTTGATGTTCCTCGACGAACCCACCACCGGCCTCGACCCCCGGTCCCGCAACCAGGTCTGGGGCATCATCCGAGCTCTGGTGGCAGGGGGCACCACGATCCTGCTCTGCACCCAGTACCTCGAGGAGGCCGACCAGCTGGCCGACGGGATCGCCGTCATCGATCACGGGAAGGTGATCGCCGAGGGCACGCCTGCCCAGCTGAAGGCCTCGGTGGGGTCCGGCGCCCTGCATGTGCGCCTGCTCGACCCTGATCAGCGGCCCCGAGCCGCGCAGATACTCGAACGCACACTGGGCATCGTCACCACCGATGCCGACCCGGCCGGCCTTTCCGTCTCGTGCTCTGACGCCGATCGGGCCGCCGTCGCCGTCGCCGAACTGGCCCACGGCGGTGTGCGCATCGCCGACTTCTCGCTCGGCCAACCGAGCCTCGACGAGGTCTTCCTGGCTCTCACCGGCCATCCCGCCGAAGAACCGGACCGCACCGTTGAGGAACCGGACCGCACCGAGGAGGAGCGGGCATCATGAGCACCAACCCGGCGACGCACGCCGACCCCGCGTCGGAGGCCAACGAAGCGGCCGTCCGCCAGGCGATCTCGTCGACCTCGCGCCCACCCCGGGCCAGCGCGGTGTCGGCCTCCCTCACCTTCGCCTGGCGCGGGATGCTCAAGGTCAAACATGTCCCCGAGCAACTCATCGACGTCACGCTCACGCCGGTGATGTTCGTGCTGATGTTCACCTACATCTTCGGCGGGGCGATCAGCGGCTCGACGGCTCAGTACCTCGA
>JALZAH010000377.1 GCA_030948425.1 Actinomycetota bacterium | reverse complement strand
GGGTCGGTCAGTGTGTACAACTATGCCGGCAACACCGACTTCGTCATCGACGCCTTCGGCTACTTCACCGCCGCCACCGGCATCCGACCACCACCATGACACGGTGGCTGTTGACACCGGTGGGCGGATCGTTGATACTCTGCTCAGTGGCACCCAGCAGTGTGCCCCGGAGAAGAGGACGTGGGATGCTACGACGAGTGTTGGTAGCGGGGGCCGGCGGGGCTGTGGCATTGATGGCGTTGGCGGCGACGGCATGGGCGTGCACGTCCTCGCCGACCATGACGCTGCAGCCGGCGGCCAACGCGGCGGCTGCCGGATCGGGGTCGACGCCGGGGGCGTTCGCGGCGGCAGCGCCGGCGAGCACGGTGACGGTGAAGATGACCGGTGGGGCGTGGGCCTCGGACGAAGCGGTGCAGATCCACTGGAACGGCCTGACCGGCCCGCTGTTGGCCACAACCCAGGGCGGTAACTTCTCGATGCCCATCCAAGTGCCGAAGGTCGCCCCCGGCGTGTACTACGTCACCGCCAGCGACCCGGCCGGCTCGACCCGGGTCTCTCAGGCCCTCGAGGTCACCGGGCCGGCAACCAGCCCTGTTCGCGCCCCGGTCGCACCGCTGACTCATCCGGTTGCTCAGCAGGGCGGCAACAATCTGATGCTCGGGGCTGGACTGCTGGGCGGCGGCCTCGTCGCCATGCTCTCCGTTGTGGCCCTGACCACCTTCGGTCGACGTCGCGCTTCGGTGTCCCGGCGCCGTTAACATCTCTCGCCTGGTGCCGCCGGGCGGAGGCGTCTGTGCTGCCCCACAGGCGGGCTGGAAGTGGCTGCAACGCCGATCCGGGATCCGACGGATCGGCGCGACGGCCGCAGTTCGCTACGTGACCACCGTCGCCGCCGCCACCCTGTCGGTTGCGCTCGTTGGTACCTCACCGGCGCAAGCGACACCATCGATATTGCCGGTTGCCGCGTCCGGCGGTCCCACGGTGGACGCCCTCGTCCCAGCTCGTGGCCCGGCGAGCGGCGGTACCTCGGTGAGGATCACCGGTACCGGCTTCGACGGGACGACCGTCGTGCGCTTCAATGGTGTGCCGGCGCCGAGCTTCGACGTCGAGACGGGCCAGGACGGTACGGTCCTCGACGTCATCGTCCCTCCGCACGCCGCAGGGCCGGCGCCGGTAACCGTGACCACGCCCATCGGCACCTCTCACGCAGGACCAGCTGGGACCTTCGCCTACCAGGCGGTCCACGGCCGCTGGACCTCGTTGGCAGCGCCACGGCGATCGTCCCACACTGCCACCTTGCTGCCCGATGGCAGGGTGCTGGTGGCCGGGGGGTGCGTGCAGCCGGAACCATCCGGCCAGTGCTCGAAGGCCACAGCCACCGCGGAGATCTACGATCCCGCCCACCGATCCTTCGCCAGGACCGCCAGCATGACCACGGCCCGGATCGGCCACGTCGCCACCCTGCTGGCCGACGGCAGGGTGCTGGTGTCGGGGGGATGCGCCACGTTGAACTGTGGGGCGGCGCGGAGCTCCTCGGAGCGCTCTGCTGAGCTGTACGACCCGGCGGCGGGTCGCTGGACCAAGACCGGGGGCATGGTGTTCGTCCAACACCACCCCACGGCCACCGTGCTGCCATCCGGTCCCGCCTCGGTCTGTGGCTCCAACTGCGGCAAGGTGCTGGTGGTGGGCACGGCGACCGCACTCGACGGGACATCCACTCCTACTGATGCCGAGCTGTACGACCCACGCACCGGCACCTGGGCGCCGACGGCGACGACCGAGCACACCCGCGACTACCCGACCTCGGTGCTGTTGGGCACCGGGAAGGTGCTGGTAGCGAGCACCGTCTCCGACCTGCCGTCCACGACCGCTGTCCCCGCCGAGCTGTACGACCCGGCCATGTCCACCTGGACCCCGACCGGCAACGCCGAGCCGTCCCCCGAGACTACGGAGACGATGACCCTGCTCCCGGACGGAAGGGTCCTGGCCGTGGCCTCCGATCTGGCCGTGAAGAAGGGAGTGGAGCTCTACGACCCCACGGGGTTGCCCGACCCTGCCAACCCTGCCGTCAAGGGTGGTGTGTGGAGCTCCACCGCCAAGCTCACCGTGGCCCGCTTCGGCAACGTGGCCACGCGGTTGCACGACGGGAACGTGTTGGTGACCGGCGGGGAGGGGGTGGCGCTCGGTGAACCCCCCACCCCGCCGCTCGGCACCGCCGAGCTGTACAACGAGAAGGCGGCGGCGTTCACCTCGGCGGCCACCATGGCCGGTGGCCGTGCGGTGGATCCGGTCATCCAGACGGGCAGGCCCACCTTCACCGCCACCCTGCTTCCCGACGGCGCCGTACTGGTGGTCGGCGTCAGCTATCGGGTGGGCAGCCTCGATACGTACTTCAAGACGAATCAGGACGTCAATGTGAGCAACCCGGCGGCGTACGGCCCGTCCGCCGAGCTGTACACGCCCGCCGGGGTCACAGGTGGGTCGAGCTCCACCCCGCTATTCTTTGGCTTGGGCGTCGGCGCCGCGGTCGTGCTCATCGCCTTGAGCGTCGTCGTGCAGCGCCGGCGCAGGAGCCGGTGAGCATGCTGAGACTGCGACGACTGCGACGACTGCGACGACTGCTGGGACTGCGACGACTGCTGAGACTGCGACGACTGGGATCGGGGATCAGGTGAGCAAGGAGTACCGGTG
>JALZAH010000373.1 GCA_030948425.1 Actinomycetota bacterium | reverse complement strand
TGGCCAGGTCGGCCTGGATGGTCTGGAAGCCCTTGGCCGAGTTGGCGCTGGCCGGGCGGTACAGGAACTTCAGGTTGAGCCCGTTGGGGAAGCCGGCGGACGCCAGCAGTTGCTTGGCCTTGGCCGGGTTGTTCGGGTACATGTCATAGCTCGGCGACGACCCGCTGGTCCCTGGCGGCAGGATCTGGGTGACCGACGGGTTGACCTGCGGACCACCGAAGTCCTGGATCAGGTTGTTGCGGTTGATGGCGTACTCGAGGGCCTGGCGCACCTGCAGGTTGGCCAGGGCCCCGTTGTTGTTGGGGGACTGGGTGTTGAAGAGGACGTAGGGGTTGGTGGAGAACGTCGACTGCAGGCTGAGCCGCTTGTCCTTGGTGGCCAGGAGCTGGGGGATGTCGTTGGCCGGCGTGGGGCTGTCCCATCCCATGTCGGCGGCCGGTGTGTTGGTCAGGATCTGCTGCTGGATGGCCGCCTGGTTGCCGGTCTCGGAGACCTTGACCTCGTTGACGTAGGCCTTGCGGACCGGGTCGGTGGTGGCGTTCCACGCCGGGTTGCGCACCAGGTCGATCGACCGGGCGGGCACGTAGCTGGCGATCTGGTACGGCCCGTCGGAGAGGGTGTGCTGGGCAAGATCGTTGCCCCCCGGCACGTAGTCCTCGAACTCCATGGGCGCGGCGTCGAAGGCGTTCAGGCCCAGGATGTTGGTGAAGTACGAGGTGGGCTTGGTCAGGTTGATCTGCAGGGTCAGGGGATCCGACGGGCTGATGGTCACCCCCGAGATCTGGTTGGTGTCCATGTAGGCCTTCATGGCTGGGGGTTGGGGTGCAACCTTGCCGAACCCGTCGCAAAACGTCTGGTAACCGACGATCAGCGACGAGAAGTCGGGCTCGCCGCCGAAGGGCTGAGCCGGGTTGCAGGTTCGCTTGATGCCGCGGATCACGTCGTCGGCCGTCACCTGGCGTGCCGGTGTGGTGTCCCACATCGCCCCCTTGCGAAGCGTGATCGAATAGGTCTTGTCACCGTTGCTCAGCGCCGGCATGGCCGTGGCCAGGTCCGGCACCAGGGTCGTCGTCTTGTTCTGGGTGGCGGGGTAGGTGTAAAGACTCCGAGCCCACATGCGCAGAGCCAGGTAACCACCGGAGTAGTAGGAGACGTTGGGGTCCATGTAGTCGACGTCGCCGGCGCCGAGCATGGTCAGGACCCCACCTTTGACGGCGGAGCCTGAGTTGTTCAGGTCGTAGTGCTGGTTGGGAAGAGAGGACCCGCTCCCCGAACCGCTCGATGCGTTGTTGTTGCTGCTGGTACCGCCGCTGCTGCCGCAGGCCGTCACCACCAGCGCAAGGGAAACCGCTCCGGCCATCACCTTGCTTCGTCGCCTCATGCTCTGCACGTCGAGACCTCCTCGTCCCGTCACCGTCGCACGGCGCGAACGGCACCTGACCTGTCAGACAGCTTGCTCCCGCCGCCGCTGGGCGCCGACGCGAGGTACCCCCTACTGCAAGCGGACACCGAGGATGATGGTGGTGAAGCAGAACACCACAACGCATGCGATGGTTGCCCGATCAAGGTTGCGCTCCACCACAGTCGAGCCGGCGGCCGCCGAACCCAGGCCCCCGCCGAACATCTCGGAGAGGCCGCCACCCTTGCCGCTGTGCAGCAGCACCATGACGATGAGCGCCAGGGAGACGGCGATGTGCACGGCGATGATGATGGCAGTCAGCAAGACAGGTGCGCCTTCTGTGGTGGGATCGGCGGTCGAGAACCTAGCAGCGTCGGAGCCTGGAATCGAGACAACCGTGTTACCGGGACGTCAATCTGTAACGGATGGTCCACGATCACCCTCGGGGACGTCCGTACGTGACGATGCCGGCGAAGTCGGCGGCGTCGAGGCTGGCCCCGCCCACCAGTGCGCCGTCGACGTCGGCCCCGGCCACGATCTCGGCCACATTGTCCGGCTTGACCGAACCGCCGTACTGGATCCGGACCCCGTCGGCGGCCGTCGGGCCCTGGGCGGCGGCCACCTCGGATCGGATGAGCGCACAGACCGCCTGGGCGTCATCGGGCGTGGCCGTGCGGCCGGTGCCTATGGCCCAGATGGGCTCGTAGGCCACGACCAGGTCGGCTACCGCCTCAGGGGCCACACCGGCCAGGGCGGCGTGGAGCTGACCAGCCACCTTCTCCTCGGTCCGCTCGGCGTCGCGCTCGTCGAGCGTCTCGCCGACGCACAGGATCGGCGTCATGCCCGCACCCAACACGGCAGCCACCTTGCGCTTGACGTCATCGTCTGTCTCTGCGAAGTGGGCTCGACGCTCCGAGTGGCCGACGATCACGTAGCGGACATTGAGCTTGGCCAGCATGATCGGGCTGATCTCGCCGGTGTAGGCCCCCTTGTCCTCCCAGTGGACGTCCTGGGCGCCGAGGGCGATGGGGATGTCGTCGGCGTCGAGGACGGTCTGGATGGAGCGCAGGGCGGTGAACGCCGGGTGCACAGAGACGTCGACGCGGCTGTAGTCGAACGGGTCCAGGCTGTACGACAGCTTCTGGACCACGTTGATGGCCTCGAGGTGGGTGTGGTTCATCTTCCAGTTGCCCGAGATCAGCGGCCGGCGACCGCTGCTGGGCGAGCCTCCCCCGC
>JALZAH010000370.1 GCA_030948425.1 Actinomycetota bacterium | reverse complement strand
CGAACCTCGACACCACGGGCCAGAGCGGCCTCCACGGTGACCAAAGATCCGCCGGAGATGTGCGATTCGACGACCACGACCATACGCGCCACGGCGACAATGATCCGGTTGCGAGCCGGGAAGCGCCACGACGCCGGCGCACCGCCGGGAGGCGTCTCGGATATCACGGCACCGGACTCGCCCACCCGCCGCCACAGATCGGCGTGCCGACGGGGGTAGACGATGTCGACGCCACTGGCGGCCACGCCGACCGTGGGGGCCGGTGCCACCGACGCGCCCCGATGTTGGACATCGCCGGCTTCGAGTGCTCCAGCGTGAGCCGCACCATCGATGCCGAGGGCCAGCCCGGACACGACGGTCACCCCCGCCCGGGCCAGGTCGTATCCGAGCTCGAAGGCGATCGACCGACCCTCGGGCGTCGCTCGACGGGTACCGACCACGGCAACAGTCGGCCGGCAGAGAGCGCCCAGGTCGCCCCGCCAGAAGAGCACGCCGGGAGGCTGGGGGCCGTCGGCGAACGCGGCCGGCCACTGCTCATGGCCGGGCCAGGTCACCTCGATGCGCAGATGTCGGCAGCGCTCCCCAGCTGCCTCGACATCGAAGGATCGGGCCACCGAGGCCCACGGTCTGGTGGTCGGCTCCGTCCCCCGTGGAGGTACAGGCCTGACCTCCACGCCGGCAAGGACCCTCTCCCATGCCGGGGCGGGGCCGAACTCGGCAATCAGGCGGTGCAGCCGGGCCGGACCCATGCCGGGGAGTGTCGCCAAAGCAACGGCACAGGCCCGGGGGGGCAGCGGGGCCAGGGCGGGCGTCGACGGGCTCATGCCGGCACGGCCTCAAGGGCAAACGGATCGCCGCGCAGGCCCAGGGCGGCGTAGACATCCTCAGCGCCGATGGTCCCGGTACGTCCCGCCAGGTCGGCCAGCGTCCTCGCCACTCGTCGAACCCGGTGCAGGCCTCGGGCCGACAGGCGCCCCTCGCGCAGTCTGGTCTCGAGCAGGTGGCGCCCGGCCTGATCCAGTGGTGCCAGGTCATCGAGACGGTCGGGCGGGATCCAAGCGTTGGCATCCACCCCTCGCTGCCGACTGATCGAACGGGCGGCAACCACCCGTGCGGCCACGGTGGCAGTTGATTCGCTCGGGCCACCATGGCCGGAGCGACCGAGCAGGGCGCTGACCTCGGGGCGGTCGACGGTGACCCGCAGGTCGAAGCGGTCGAGAAGCGGACCCGAGACCCTGGTGGCGTAGCGGACCCTGGCCGCCTCACGGCAGCGGCATCCACTCGGTCCGGTACCTTCTCCGCACGGGCAGGGGTTCATGGCGGCCACCAGCAAGAAGCGGGCCGGGAAGGTCACTGCGGCGCGAGCCCGACACACCAGGACACGGCCCTCCTCCAAAGGTTGCCGCAGGGTGTCCAGTACGTCAGCGGAGAACTCGCCGAGCTCGTCAAGAAACAGCACTCCGTGCGTGGCGCACGACACCTCTCCTGGGCGCATCAACGATGTTCCCCCGCCGATCAGCGACACCATCGACGAGCTGTGATGCGGGGCCCGGAACGGGGGGCGGCGGATCAGGATCCCGTCGGGAAGCGGAATCCCGGCCGCCGAGTGCACCCTGGTCACCTCCAGAGCCGACTGCGTGTTCAGGGGAGGGAGCAGACCCGACAACCTCCGGGCCAGCATGGTCTTGCCGGCACCGGGCGGTCCAACCAGGAGCAGATGGTGGGATCCGGCAGCGGCCACCTCGACGGCCAGGCGACCCAGGGCCTGACCTCGCACATCAGCCAGATCGAGTTCGGGAGGGCCCGGTTCCGGGGTGGCCGGTCGGTGCCACAAAGGCCACCCTTCCTCTCCCCGAAGCGCGGCAACAACACCGCGAAGGGTGGTAGCAGAGCAGATCCGGTGGCGATCGATGAGCGCCGCCTCGCCGGCCACGGAGGCGGGAACCACGACGGACGTTGCGGCCAGGGCAGCAACGAGGGCCAGCACACCAGGGACCCGCCGAACAGACCCGTCCAGTCCCAGTTCGCCAAGCAGGGCCAGACCGTCGAGACATCCCGCAGGCAGCTGACCGTCAGCGGCAAGGACGGCGACGGCGATCGGCAGATCCAGGCCCGCTCCACCCTTGCGCAACCCCGACGGGGCCAGGTTCACCGTCATGCGGCGCTGCGGCCAGCGCAGCCCGCTGGAGAGCATGGCCGCCCGGACCCGGTCCCTAGCTTCTCGGCAGGAAGCGTCGGGCAGGCCGACGACGTGGAAGCCGGGCAAGCCGTTGGACACGTGAGCTTCGACGGTGACGGGTCGACCGTCCACGCCGATGAGCGTGGCGGATGCCACGGTGGCGAGCATGAGAACCTCCCATTGAACTGAGTGAGGAGGGGTCGAACACCGGCCACCGAGTGGTGATCAGACCGTAGCGGGCACCTGTGTCACCC
>JALZAH010000357.1 GCA_030948425.1 Actinomycetota bacterium | reverse complement strand
GCACCGACGCTGCCGTTGCCGACGACCTGCTCAAGCAGATCGCCGAGAACGACAAGATCTTCTGGGAGACCAAGAAGTAGCCGCTGGTCGCCCGGCATGACCCGACGACAGGATCGCCTGGAGCGTTCCGAGGTGCTGGGCGGTGGCGCAGAGCCCCTGCTCGAGGTGACCACCGGTGCGCTGTTCCGCCAGGTGGCGGCCGAGGTGCCGTCACGCACGGCGCTGGTCGAGGTGGCCCCCGCCGGGCCCTCGTTGGTCGGGGCGAGTGCCACCGACCGGACATGGACCTATGCCGAGTTGACCGTCGAGGTCAACCACACCGCCCGGTGGCTGCTGGACCGCTTCGAGCCGGGAGACCGGGTGGCCGTATGGGCGCCCAACGTCCCCGAGTGGGTCATCCTCCAATACGGTGCCGCCCTGGCCGGCCTGGTGCTGGTGACCGCCAACCCGGCGCTGACGGCCGACGAGATCGCCTACGTGCTGGCTCGGTCGAGGAGCCGGGGCCCTGATCCACGCCGGCACCTACCTGGGCCGGGACATGAGGGCGGTGGTCGGCGCCGTGGCCCCGAGGCTCGATGGTCTCGAGCACCTGCTCTGCCTGGAGGACTGGGAGACCACGGTGCGAGGCGCGGCGGTGGGCGATGTGGCTCTGCCCGCCGTGTTGTGCCAGCGCTTCGACCCCGAGCTGCAGTTGGGTGCCATTGAACGTTGGGGCGGGCAGGTCACCTCCGGGGTCCCGACCATGCTCATCGGCCTGCTGGCCCATCCCCGCTTCGCCACCACCGACCTGTCCAGTGTGGAGGTGGTCATCTCCGGGGGCTCGCCGGCACCTCCGGAGCTGGTCAAACGGGTGGAGGACGGGTTCGGCGCCCGGCTGAGCAACGTCTACGGCCAGACCGAGCTCAGCCCGGTGGTCACCCAGAGCGCACCGGGTGATTCGATGGAGGACAAGGCCTACACCGTGGGCCGACCGCTGCCCGATGTCGACGTGAAGATCGTGGACGCCGTCGATGGCTCCGTCGTCGGGATCGGTGTGGGCGGTGAGATCTGCGCCCGGGGCTACCAGCAGATGATCGGCTACTTCGACGACCCCCAGGCCACCGACCGGACCGTCGACGGTGATGGCTGGGTGCACACCGGCGATCTCGCCACCATGGACGATCGGGGCTTCGTGCGCATCACCGGCCGGCTCACCGACATGATCATCCGGGGCGGGGAGAACGTCTACCCGGCCGAGATCGAACACGTCCTCTTCGAGCACCCAGGTGTGGCCGAGGCTGTCGTCGTCGGAGTCGACGATCCCGCATGGGGCGAGCAGGTGGCGGCCGTCGTCCGCCTGGGCCAGGGCGCGTCCCCGTCCGCCGAGGAGCTGCGGAGCTGGTGCCGGGAGCGGCTGGCATCACACAAGACGCCCCGTTTTTGGTACCGGGCCGAGGAGCTGCCGCTCACCGGTTCTGGCAAGGTGCAGAAGTTCGTGGTGCGCGCTCGGATCGGCGACGGCACCCTGTCCGCCCTGCCGTGAGCCCGTTCCAGCTGGTGGGGGCCGGTCGTGTCGACGATCATAGGCTGGTGACCGATCAAGACCTGCCGTCCGAGCGCCGGTTGACCGGCGCCGACGCGGACACCACGGCCGGAGCCGTGGGCAGAGAAGCGGTGGCGAGTGCCTCCAAACGGGCGGGGAACTTGTGGCGCTCGGGTGCGGCCATGGCCGCCGATCGTTTTCAGCGCCACGCCGCCGACCGCCTAGCCGAACGTCTCCGCAGCCAGGATCCGGCGTTGCTGGCCCGGCTGGCCGAGATCGGCATGGTCCGCCAGGCATGGATCGATGATCCGACCGACGGACCGGCGGTGCGCGCCGCCCGGCCCCTCGATGTGTTGCAACGCGCCATCGAGGCTCGAGCCGACTACAGCCCGGCTCTGTTGTCGCGCCTGGGCGCCAGCGCCGTGCGGGCCCTCACGGACCTCGGATTCGGCGACGACGCGGGGGACGCATCCGTCGCCACCCTGTGCTTCACCGACCTGGAGGGGTTCACCGAGTACACCGCCCTGGAGGGCGACGAGCTGGCCCGGACCCTCCTCGAGCAGTACTACCAGGTAGCGGGTCGCATCGTGCGGTCCAGAAACGGCACGACGGTCAAGCACATCGGCGACGGCCTGCTGCTGCGCTTCGCCGACCCGGCCGACGCCGTGCGCTCCGCCATGCAGATCGTGGAGAGCCCTCCGGGTCCGCTCCGGGTCCGAGCCGGGCTGCACCGAGGACCGCTGCTGATGGAGCGGGGTGACGTGTACGGCCACACCGTGAACGTGGCCGCCCGGATAGGCGATGCCGCTCGGGGCGGCCAGGTGATGATCAGCGCCGACGTCCTCGACGCCGTCGGACCTCTCAACGGCTTGGAGTTCGGCCGGCTCCGCCGTCACCGGTTCAAGGGGGTGAGCGAACGGATGACCGTCTGCGAGGTGCGCCGGGCGGTGCCCGTCAGCTGATGGTCAGGCCGCCGTCGACCGTCAAGGTCTGGCCGGTCACGTAGCCGCCGGCATCGGATGCCAGGAAGATCAGGGCGGCCGCCAGCTCCTCGGGGTCACCGCCGCGCCCGGCCGGCAGTCGGGCGATCTGATCGTCGAGGTAGCCCTGCGGGTACTGCGCCGACATCTCCGAGGGGAAGAACCCCGGGGCCAGGGCGTTGACCCGGATGCCCTTGCGCCCGGTCCACTGGCTGGCCAGGTCCCGGGTCAGGCCCATGAGGCCGGCCTTGGAGGCGGCGTAGGCCGCCTGGGGCAGACCGGCGGTGACCAGGCCCAGCACACTCGACACGTTGACGATGGAACTGCCCGGCGTCATCAGCTTCCCGGCGGCCTGAGCCATCCAGTAGCAACCGGACAGGTTGGTGTCGATGACCGAGCGGAACTCCTCCTCACTCTCCCGGCTGGCCGGCACGGCGGTACCGACGCCGGCGTTGTTGACCAGGACATCGATCCGCCCGAACGCCTCATGGGCGGCGGCCGCCAGGGAGAAGCAGTCCTCCCGTTTGGCCACGTCGGTGGCCACGACGACGGTCCGGCGCCCGGCGTCGGTGACCAGGCGAGCCGTGGCCTCGAGCTTGTCGACGCGCCGGGCGCCGAGGGCCACATCGGCTCCCGCCTCGGCCAGGGCCTTGGCGAACGCCACCCCCAGACCCGACGAGGCACCGGTGACGATGGCAACGCGGCCATCGAGTCTGAAGCGGTCGAGCACGGTCATCACAGGCAAGCTAGCCAAACCGCCTTCGGTACACCGAAGGGCTGTGGTCGGCCGGACGAATTGCCTGTTAGCGATGTCGATCGGGAAAGCTTGTAGCCATGGCCCAGACGACGACCCCTACGGGCGCCAGGAACCCCGTGCAGATGCTCACCGAACTGCTACGAGGTGGCCGGGGGCCCAACGCCTCCCGGCA
>JALZAH010000308.1 GCA_030948425.1 Actinomycetota bacterium | reverse complement strand
GGCCGGGCCCTCAGCCTCGATCAGCACTCCGGCGCTGTCGTTGCGGACGAAGCCGGCCAGGCCCAGTGCCCGGGCGTGGCGGTAGACGAACGGTCGGAACCCGACTCCTTGCACGGTGCCCAGGACGCGGATGCGGACCCGAGCAGTTGCCTCCGCTCCGACCGCCACGCCTCAGCAGATCCGGGGCAGCGGGTCGCCGACGAGCATGTCGACGATGCGGGTCCCCCCGAAGGTGGTGAGCAGGACCACGATTCCGGGCGGATCGTCGTTGATCTGGCCTATGCGAGCCGCCCCGGCACCGAGGGGATGGGAGCGCAGAGCGGCCAGCGCGGCCTGTTCCTCCTCGGGGCCGACGACGGCGATGAACTTGCCCTCGTTGGCCACGTACAGCGGATCGATGCCGAGCATGTCACAGGCGCCGTTGACCGCCGGGTCGATGGGGAGCTTGGCCTCGTCGAGGATGACGGCGAGACCGCAATCGTGGGCCAGCTCATTGCACACCGTCCCCACGCCACCGCGGGTGGGGTCCCGCAGCCACCGGGTGCCAGGAGCGGCCTCGAAGAGCAGCTCCACCAGGTCACCCAAGGGGGCGGTATCAGAGCGGATGTCGGCTTCGAGAGCGAGATCGCCCCTGGCCAACATCACGGCCATGCCGTGGTCGGCGATGGTGCCCGACACGAGGACCACGTCACCGGGGTGAACCCGGTCCGACGACAGGTTCCGGCCTGGGGGCACCACCCCGACCCCAGCGGTGGTCACGTACAGGCCGTCCGCCGCCCCCCGGTTGACGACCTTGGTGTCACCGGTGACGATCCGGACGCCGGCCTTCTCCGCAGCGCCTCCCATGTCGGCGGCGATGAGGCGCAACTCGTCGATGGAGAATCCCTCCTCGAGCACGAAGGCGGCGGACAGCCACGCCGGGCGGGCCCCCATCATGGCCAGGTCATTGACCGTGCCGTGCACCGCCAGGTCGCCGATCGAACCCCCCGGGAAGCGCAAGGGTTGGACGACGAACGAGTCGGTGCTGAACGCCAGGCGCTCACCGGAAGGCAACTCCATGAGGGCACCGTCGTTGAGGTGGCTGGCCACCATGGCGCCGGATGCGTCCAGCTCGGCGAAGGCGGGCCGGAAGACCTCGTCGATCAGCGCCGCCGATGACTTCCCGCCGGCGCCGTGGGCCAGGGTGACGATGCTGTCGCGCAGGCGAGAACCGCGGCGGCGGAACTTCTCGATCCGCTCCAGGACAGCCGCTTCCCGGCTCTCGGAGTCCGAGCGATCTCTTCGGCTGTCCGCGCTCGTCGCTCGGCCCCCGGCGTGACCGGCTTCGGCATCGGCGTTGGTCATGACGTTCCTCCTGGCTGACGACGCGATTGGACCCGTCGCCACAACTCGAAGACCAGGTACGCCTGGGTCTCTTGGATGCGGTGGACGCTGTCGGAGCCCACCACAAAGCAATGATCGAGACCACCGCTCGCCATCTGACCCCCGTCGTAGCCGACCAGGCCAACGGTCAACACCCCTCGTCGGGTGGCCTCTTCGAGAGCCAGGATCACGTTCCTCGAGTTGCCGCTGGTAGACACCCCGAGCGCCATGTCTCCACGATGGGCATGGGCGATCACCTGGCGAGAGAAGACGAGATCGAAGCCCACGTCGTTGCCCAGGGCGGTGAGGATGGCCTCGTCGCGCGCCAGGGTCAGGGCAGGAAGAGCGACGCCCTCCGGCGGGCTGGCGAAGAGATCGGCCACGGTCGCCGCGTCGGTCGAGCTCCCGCCGTTGCCGAAGGTGAACAGCCGGCCGCCGGCATCGAAGCGGGCGGCCATGGCCGCCGCCGCGGCGTCAAGTCGGTCGGTGGCCGCGCCCATGGTCAAGGTGCGCAGCCGGAGGCTCTCCACCGCTTTGGCCTCCGCCGACGCCGCCAGGTCGGTGAGCAGCGAAGCTGAGTCGCGCTCGTCGCCTTCGATGAAGGGATACAAGAAGTCCGTGTGCTCAGGCGCCATGCAACACTCCGATCACGAGTCTGTGCCCGTCACGAGTCTGTGCCCAGGCGGGAGATAGCAGTCCCGGCATGGACGAGGACCACATCGCCCGGGCCCACCGGAGCGACCAGGGTGACGTCGGCCTCCTCCAGCCGACCACCGGCGCGAACCACGGCGGAGTCAGGTCCGACACTGACGACCTCGGCCACCCGGCCCTCGTCGGAGCAGGTGATGCACGTCTCCCGATTCTCCGGATCGGTCGCACACACCGCGTCTTCGAGCCTGCTCTCCAGCAGGCCCGAATGTTCGAAACAGACATGGGTAAGCTCCCACAGCACGTGGTAGAGCAGCACCAGCTCACCGGTGTGGGGAGCCTGGTCGCCACCGTGGTCGAGCCACAGCACATGGTCGGCAAGACCACTGGCGGGACGGGGCCCGGCACCGATCCAGATCGTCTCCAGACCCCACGCCGCAGCGCGCAGCATGGTCTCGGCCACCGCCGGATCGGTGGCGTCGGCCACTGCCAGCAGCACGTCACCGGGGCGGGCCAGAACCCGCAGCGATCCGACGGGCTCGTGAGCAGGGACCACCACAGCTGGGAGGGCCTTCTTGCCGACGATGACCGGGTGGACGAACTCCACGGCCACGTGATGGGCGTGCGCCGGCCACTGCGGCGCCTGGCACCACAGTGTTGCGCCGGCAGCGAACCGGGTGGCCAGGGCCAGGGCGGCATCGGCCAGGTCGGTGGACAACCCTCCGAGCACATCCGATGCCGTCTGGGCGGACGATGGGCTGACCGTGATCTCCGCTTGTGTCATGGTTCCTCCCCGAGAAGGACGTCGAAGCGCTTGAGCACCGAATCGAGGGCGTCGCGCTCCTCGCCCACGACCGCCATCCAACCTCGTAGGACCACCCTACCGGCGTCAGTGACGCCATAGACATGCCGGGGCGACCCGGCCGTGGCCGGCGCTCTCCACGACTCGAGGAACCTGTCCGCCTCCAAGTCCGACAGCGCTCGGTACACGCTGGCCCGGTCCACCGGACCGAATCCGAGAGCGAGCAGCGCATCCAAGAGCCGGTACCCGTGCCTGGGCTCCTCGCCGAGCAGCAACAGGACGGCCGGATAGATGAAGTTGCGGGGTGAGGCAAGGTTGAAGTGGGATGCCTGTCGACACGATTCGGTCCGGCTCATGTCTTCTCCGCCGCGAGACATCGTTCGGACCCCTCTGTCTGAGGCCGTGGGTCTGACCTCGCGTTCGACCCTAGGCTTCGACGGCAATTGGTACAAGCCGATCGTGGCCGGTCATCGGAACCCGGCCACGGCGTGAGGCTGGTAGGCCTTCTCCAAAGACTCGATCTCCGATTGGTCGAGTCGCAGATCGACGGCGGCGATGGCATCGTCGAGGTGGTGGGCCTTGGTGGCTCCAACGATCGGAGCATCGACGCCGGCCCTGCCCAACAACCACGCCAGTGCCACCTGGGCAGGGGCGATCCCCCGCTTGTCGGCCACGTCGATCACCGAGTCGACGAGTCGACGATCGGCCGGTCGTCGTCGCTGTAGAGGGTGCGACCGAACTCGTCGGTCTCCGAGCGCGACGTCTGCTCGGACCACGGCCGGGCCAAGCGGCCCCCGGGCCAGCGGGCTCCACGGAATGGCCCCGATCCCCTGGTCGACGCAGAAGGGCAGCATCTCGCGCTCCTCCTCCCGATACAGCAGGTTGTAGTGGTCCTGCATGGTCGCGAATCGGGTCCATCCGTTGAGGTCAGCGGTGTACAGCGCCTTGGCGAACTGCCAGGAGTGCATCGACGACGCCCCGATGTAGCGTGCCTTGCCCGCCTTGACCACGTCGTGGAGAGCCTCGAGGGTCTCCTCGATCGGCGTGT